>PBLL01000035.1 GCA_002721755.1 Actinomycetota bacterium | reverse complement strand
TCTGATTTCACCAATCCATAATCTGTCATCACTTCATTTTTAGAGATATTAAGTGCCTTAGTTGATTCACTTGAAGAGATTGAGGATACAGGTGATTTCGAAATCAATTATGCTGACGCTTTTGTGGAAGCCAAAGGTTGATTTAAGTAATTAAAAAAGTGGGACCTCTTTATCGGGGTCCCACTTTTTTAATTTGTATTGCAGATATTAAAGGAGCTTTATTTCAATACCGCAGCCATTGTGTCGATAACCTGACCTATTTCTTTGTCACTAATAGTTAGCGGAGGGCAAATTGCGAGTCCGGTATTTAGGGGTCTTAAAATAACTCCCTTGGAGCGGATTTCATTTCTGATTTGCGTAGGGTCCTGTTCAATTTCGACTGCATATACAGCACCAGTCCCGCGCCAAGAGTCAATCAGGCTATCTGATTGTAATGATTTCAAACCGTTTCGTATTTGCTCTCCAACATGGTTCGCTCGATCAACCAAAGATTCACGTTCCATCAATTCCAAATTAGCAATACCAGCTGCACAAGACGTTGGATGACCAGAATACGTATAGCCAGTTCTGAGAATGAAATCACGTTCTTCAAGAGTTTCACAAACATTTCTAGAAACAATTACACCTGACAGAGGTAGATACCCAGAGGTAACACCTTTTGCAAAAGTCATTAAATCAGGAGTTACTCCAAAATGTTGAGCCCCGAACCATTTTCCGGTCCGACCAAAACCACAAATAACCTCGTCGAAAATAAGCAAAGCACCGTTATCATCGCAGAGTTTTCGCAGACCCTCTAAATAGCCATCGACAGGTGGGTAATCTCCTCCTGCACCTTGGATAGGTTCGACTATCATAGCGGCGATCTCACTTCCATGATTTGAAAAAACAGTTGCGGCTGCTTCAATGTCATTATTAGGCACTTCTAAAAAATGAGGGACTAAATCGCCCCAGCCTTCTCTATTTGGGGCAATTCCCTGAGCACTGGTTCCTCCGAAATTAGTGCCGTGATAACCGTTCGTTCGTCGAATGATAATTTGTTTTTCATTTTCTCCACGCAGCTGTTGATAGAGCCTTGAAAGTTTTAGAGCAGTATCTACTGCTTCTGAACCAGAACAGCCTAGAAAAACACGACCGTCAGGATGTGGCGATTTTTCAGCGACCATTTCAGCTAATTGTGCCGCAGGTTCATTAGTGAAAGGATCAAATATATTGTAGGCCTCGAGAGTTTTCATCTGTTTCGTCACGGCTTCAATAATTTCAGTTCTTCCATGGCCAATCTGGCAAAGCCAAAGGTTGGCCATAGCGTCTATATATTGTTTCCCTTTATCGTCCCAAAGTAGACAACCTTCTCCACGGACAATATTCACAAAGTCAGATTCGGCTTTTGAGGGTGGGGCGAATCCGTGAAGCAGGGAGTGTGTCTGTTGTGTCATTCTAAGAGCCTCCTTTTTAAATCAAATGGTATGTCAGGTCGTATTGGTTGACGATCAGGTGGTTTAGTCAATATCCAACCAAAAACTAGCAGCACGATCATTATTATTGAAGTTGTGATCCAAACAACTGTGTCATTTGTAGTTTGGTAAATCACTGCTGCAACAATCGAAGCTAAAGCTCCAGCTGCGACTTCAGTTGCGCCTGCCAGACCTTGTGCGGCAGCTTGACGTTCTTCAGGTACTGAAACTGAAACGAGCATTGGTCCTGCAGGAAAACCTAATCCCTCGAAGAGAGAACAAAGAATTGTTAAAATAATGAGAGTTAAAAGACCTTCAAACATTCCAAAGCTAGCAACAAAGACAGTGCAAATGCTCATAGTTCCTAAGGTCCAACGTCTTGCTCCAAAGCGTTGAGCTAGGATCCCACCTTTCATCGCTAAGAGAGGGATTGGAAGTGCTGCGAGGGTGAGTCCAACACCGATTTGCCATTGTGACGCACCTCGAAAGTCAAGTTCTAGAACCCAAACAGACTCAAAAGCTCCAATAAAAACAAAATAAGCACTCAGTATTAAAAGAGCTCCGTTAAGTCTTCGAATACGAAATAAATCTAAGGGCTTTTTCTTTTGAATATCACGTTCAGCTGCATCAGGTTTGGCCTTCCATGCTGTAGGCAACAACAAGACTAGAGCTGCACCCATTACCCAAAAAGGCGTTCTGAAATTACCCACAGCGTTTAGGGCTGCAGTAAGACCTGGTCCTACGACCCAGCCGGCTACATCGTATGCTCCTAACTTTCCAAGATTTTTTCCTAACTCATCTGGGTTAGCGACAATGACAGTTCTACGAGCAGCGGGAGAAGCTGCTCCTAGGGCAAAACCAAACAAACTTCTACCAATTATGAAATACCAAAGTGAATCACCTACAGCCATAAAAAAAAGGGCGATGATCCCCAAGAGTAAACCTGATTTAAGAAGTATTGGAGAGCGGCCACGATCGGCATGCGGGGAAAGAGTTATCAATGCAATAAAGGAAGAAGCAAATCCACAGAAAATAGTTAAGCCAATCTCAAAGTTTGAAAACCCAAGTTCTTGCTTAAATTCTGCGACTAAAGTGACGACACTAGACAATCCTGCAGACATTCCAAAAAGTATTAAAAAATAGGGAAGCAACTTTGGGTTACTGGTATTTCGAGAGTCATCAGACATTGCAGAAGTTTATTTCAATCTTGTTCTTCACAATAACTTTCAAGTGTTAAGAAACTATTTTTCTGTGGCAATATCAATTTAGAAATGAGGAAACAAAATTGGGTAACGAATTTGATAGATACAGACATCAACACGACAAGGGTGTGGGGGCAAAGATTTCATGGTTGTTGAACATTCCAAAATTCTGGAACTCTCCTTTAAGTAAAGAGGTGATTCGAATATTAGGACCTGAAAAAGGTGAAAATGTTCTAGATATTGGAGCTGGTATGGGTCCCGCAACAGTAGAAGCTGCTAGCAGAGGAGCGCATGTTGTTGCTGTTGACCCATCTAGATTCATGAGGGCAGTTTTAGGTTTTAGAAGGCAGTTTCAAAAAAACCCTGGACTTATAACAGTCGAAGCTGGTGTAGCGGAAAGAATTCCCTTATCAAAAGGTTCAACTGATGTGGTTTTTGCAGTTAACGCAGTCCATCACTGGGTTGATCTAGAAGCTTCGATAGAAGAAATTGTGCGAGTGTCTTCAAGTCAAGGCAGGGTTCTTTTGGTTGATGAAGATTTCACTAATCCTGATCATCCTCAGCATGAGAAACACCATGATCATGAAGAGGAAATGACGAAGGTGGATGTTGATATGATCAAGAGTATTTTTGAAAGTTACGGTGTTGAAGCGACTGGTGAGAAAGTTTCACTTGCTGGATTACCAGTAAAGTTGATTAAAGCTAATGTCCACTAATGCTTTATGATTTTTGATTGGGGAGTATGAAATGCCACAAATCCAAACCAATGGTGTCAATCTTGAAGTAGAGACGATGGGAAACAGTGAGAAGCCCGCGGTTCTTTTAGTTATGGGGCTTGGAGCGCAAATGACTGCTTGGCCTGATGATTTTTGCAGTCAACTTTCTGAACGGGGCTATTTTGTTATCCGTTTCGACAACAGGGATGTCGGATTATCAACTTGGTTTGATGAAACAGGTGAACCAAATATGAACAGAACCTATCTATCTCACTTATTTGGACGAAAGATAAAGTCGCCTTATTCACTTTCTGACATGGCCGACGACGCCGTCGGTATTTTAGATTTCTTGGGCATTGAGCAAGTTCATTTGGTCGGAGCATCGATGGGAGGCATGATTGCACAAAGATTCGCTTTAAATCATCCTAAAAGAGTAATGTCCCTTTGTTCAATTATGTCCACTCCACGTTTTATTAGACCTGAATATCAGCTGACTCTTGAACTGATGGAACCGGATTCTGGAACTAGAGAAGGCAGAATAGAAAGTGGTATTAAATCAGCAAGATTGATTCATGGTGAAAAGTTTCTACTTCCAGAAAATCTTCGTGAGCTAGTTGCGGCTTCTATTGATCGTGCATGGCACCCGGCAGGAACAACAAGACAGTTAACTGCGATATTGGCTGATGGTGACCGTAGACCAGAATTAAGGCAACTTTCAGTTCCAACAACAGTTATTCATGGCACGGCTGATCGACTAGTGCCACCCAAAGGAGGAAAAGAAACAGCTGAAGCTATTGAAGGTTCGCATCTTGTCCAAATAGAAGGCATGGGTCACAGTTTGCCTACAGAGGTATGGCAAGAAATTTTTCAGACTTTTGACGAATTAGTAGCTAGATCTGAGTATTAAATAAGTCTCGTATTGTTTATTGCGTTGCTTCATTTATGAGCCAACGAAAAATTGGATCTGCCCCTGGAAGTAGTTCGGGGTGCCACTGAACGGCAAGCATACGACTTCTAGTGCTTTCTACCGCTTCAATTATTTCTTCAGTTGCGTTACCCTCTGATGACCATCCGACTACCTTTAAATTTTCGCCAATTTTTTTAATTGCTTGGTGATGTAGCGAGTTGACTTCAATTTCAGAACCATAGATTTCTGACAACTGAGATCCTGATTCAAAGTGCACTTTATGATGCTTGTCATCGCAAGGCTTGTTGATGTTTGCATGGTCTGGAATATCTTGAAAGAGGGTTCCTCCTGCATGAACATTGATGACTTGTATGCCTCTGCAAATACCCAAAACAGGTACATCATTTTCGATAGCTCCGTTTAAGATTTCAAATTCATGTTCATCCCGCCCAGGTTCAAATTTGCTAAGACTAGGGTCTTCTTCCGGAGAATGAATCGTTGGATCCACATCTGCTCCACCGCTAAGAAGCACTCCATCCAGCTTTGATACGATTTCAGCTTTCGAATCTCTTGGTATCAGTACAGGTATGCCACCAGCCAAACTTACTTGTCGCCCATAATTTGTGAAATACAGATCAATATCTAGTTCGCCTTGAACAGAAAGTATTCCATCTACGTCAGCTCCCTTTTTTCGACGTCCAGTTATACCGATTAGAGGAGGACCGTTCATTTGTTTTCTTTCATTATTCAATTCTAAAACTTTGTTTAGCAGATATGCCAAAAGCTGATCTTATTAACAAAAAACGGTTGTATGACTGAATGTGTCTCACCCATTGCATAATCTCGTTATATGGACTCATCGGTGATTATTGTCGTTTTATTAATTGCTTTAACTACTAGTGTTTTGGTCTCAGTAAAAACTCTGAGAAATCAAAAAGTTTCTTCACACATGAAGTCAGATGAGTCAGAAGATGAAGTTTCATCAATGCTGGAACGTCTAACTTCAGACTTGAAGGTTCAAATGGGAGAACTCGCAACTAAAGCACTCCAAGACAATAATGAGCAGTTTCTGACCTTGGCTTCCGAAAGAATGAATGTTGTGAAAGAACAAACAAAGGGGTTACTAGATCCTTTCGTTAAACAGATTGATCAATTAGGAAAAACGGTTAGTGAACTCCGTTCTGCTCATGACAAAGAGAAAGGTGTAGTCGAAACTTTAACTTCGAGAATGGGTGAGCTTAGTGCGTCAAATGTGGCTCTGACTGAAGCCTTGCGTTCACCCACTGCACGTGGGGCATGGGGCGAAAACCAACTGCGTAATGTAATCGAATTAGCAGGCATGACTCCTTACTGTGATTATGAAGAACAATCAACAGGAGAAAATAGGAGCGGCAATATTATACGCCCCGATGTCATAGTACGGCTCCCTAATGGTGCTTATCTAGCGGTAGATGCAAAAGTTCCTTTAGATGCATACTTGGAAGCACAGGAGTCTTCAGATCAAGTTGAGATTGAAAATCACTTATCACGCCATGCAACAGCTTTAAGAGCACATGTAAACGCGCTAGCAAGTCGTAAATATTGGGAGCTAAATGATGGTCCAGCGCCTGAGTTTGTAGTTCTATTTGTTCCCGGGGAGTCGTTTTTAGCTGACGCTTTAAGAGTTGATGTTTCACTATTGCAAGATGCTATGGAAAAAAGAGTCTTACTCGCTTCTCCTGTTAACCTTTTAGCTCTTCTATGGGCAGTTGCTAGAGGATGGCAAGAAGCTCGTATTACGGAACATGCTAAAGAAATTGCTGATCTTGGAGAAGAACTTTATGAAAGAATAGGCACAGTACTCGGGCATATCGATAAGACAGGACGGGGTTTAACTTCCGCAGTAAATGCCTATAACACTATGGTCGGTTCGGTTGATGGACGTTTGATGGTGACTCTTAGAAAATTCCCAAATTTAGGTATTGGCAATGATGAAATTTCTTCACCAGAAGAATTAGAAGCTAAACCTCGAGATTTACAAGTTGATGAAATGCAAGGTCTCTCTTCGCCTGAGATCTAGAGCCAAATTCAAATTTTTACTAATGGCTAAAAAGTGTCTGTCAGTAAGCAAAGCGCTAACCTCTTAATTCAACCGATATTTTTTGGTTAACCTTCTGTAATAAGAAAAACGAGGAGAATGAGATGTCTAATGAAGTGCGTGCCGCGATGGTTCAAACAAGGTGGACAGGCGATAAAGAATCCATGATTGATCTCCATGAAGAATATCTTCGCGAAGCAGCCAGCCAAGGTGCCCAGATTATGTGTTTTCAGGAACTATTTTACGGTCCTTATTTTTGTCAAGTTCAAGAAGTTGAATACTACGGTTATGCGGAAGCAATACCAGACGGGCCAACTGTGAAGCGTTTTCAGGAACTAGCGAGCGAATTAGGGATGGTTTTAGTTCTGCCAATGTATGAGAAAGAAAAAGAAGGTTTCCTTTATAACACAGCGGCGGTGATTGATGCTGACGGAACTTACCTAGGTAAATATCGCAAAACTCATATACCGCAGGTCAATGGTTTTTGGGAGAAATTTTACTTTAAGCCTGGCAATTCAGGCTTTCCTGTTTTTCAAACAGCTGTAGGCCGGGTCGGAGTTTATATATGTTACGACAGGCATTTTCCAGAAGGTTGGCGTGCTTTGGGAATGAACGGAGCTCAAATTGTTTTCAATCCATCAGCGACAAGTAGGGGTCTTTCTTCATATCTTTGGAAGCTTGAACAGCCTGCATCAGCAGTTGCAAATATGTATTTTGTGGGAGCTATAAACCGGGTTGGAATCGAACCTCTAGGTGAAAATGATTTCTATGGCACAACTTATTTTGTCGATCCGCGCGGACAGTTTGTTGGAGATGTTTGTTCAGATCAAGAAGAGGAATTGATAATTCGAGATTTGGATTTAGATATGATCGACGAAGTGAGAAATCAGTGGGCCTTTTATAGGGATCGCAGACCAAGCACATATGAAGATCTGGTCACTCCATAGATCGAGAGACAAGGACAAAAATGTCTACTAATTCAGAACTATTTAAACGCCATTCTGAGGTTCTTCCCTCATGGTTGGCTCTTTATTATGACCCACCCATTTCAATGGATTATGGAGAGGGTCGCCATGTCTATGATGTTGAAGGTAATCGATATCTTGATTTTTTCGGTGGAATCCTTACAACGAGTCTTGGCTACGATATTCCCGAAGTTACTGAAGCAATAAATAAACAGGCATCAAAGGTTCTGCACTCTTCGACTCTGTATTTGTCTGAACCAATGATTGAGCTAGCAGAATTGGTAACAGAACTTTCAGGAATACCAGATGCCAGAGTTTTCTTTACTACTTCTGGTACGGAGGCTAATGATGCAGCTTTATTGTTGGCAACGGCATATCGTCGTTCTAATCAAATATTGGCATTGAGAAATAGTTACCATGGACGTTCTTTTTCGACCGTAGCCATTACATCACATAGGTCTTGGTCACCTACTAGTTTGAGTGGTCTCTCTGTAAATTACGTGCATGGTGGATATAGATTGCGAAGCCCATTTAACGGCTTTGATGACGAAAGCTATACTCAAGCTTGCGTTGACGACCTTGTCCAAGTTTTTGACATGATGACTTCAGGAGACGTGGCGACAATGATTGCAGAGCCAATTCAAGGAGTAGGTGGTTTTGCTACTCCACCTGATGGTTTTTTTGGTGCAATGAAAAAAGAGTTAGATAATAGAGGGGTTTTGTTCATTTCTGATGAAGTTCAAACGGGATGGGGACGAACCGGTGAAAATTTCTGGGGTTATCAAGCCCATGGAATGGTTCCTGACATGATGACGTTTGCAAAAGGAGTTGGAAATGGACTTGCTTTGGGAGGTGTAGTAGCTCGGGCAGAAGTCATGGAAGCAATGCCAGCTAATTCCATTTCTACTTTTGGGGGTAATCCAATTGCATCAGCTGGAGCTTTAGCCACCATTAAATACATGCTTGAACATGATACGCAGAAAAATTCAAAAGAAATGGGAAAGAGGTTAACTGAGGGAATCAGTCAAGCGGTTGAGGATTCACCTGTTATTGCAGAGATTCGTGGAAGAGGGCTGATGGTTGCAATAGAGACCGTGGTACCAGACTCTATTGAGCCTAATGCACCTGCCGCTGCTCAATTAATGGAAGCCGCAAGAGCTTCTGGGTTACTAATTGGCAAGGGAGGACTCTATGGAAATGTCATACGTATAGCTCCACCCTTGACCGTGACAGCTGAAGAAATTGATGAAGGAATTGCGATCTTGAATGAGGCTATAAAGGATTTACATAATTAAAGTCTGATTATAAGGAGGAGATATGACGACTCTAATAAAAAATGGAACTGTAGTTACAACCACTGGACGACATGAGGCAGATGTCCTTATTGACGGAGAGAAAATCGCAGCAATTTTGCAACCAGGTAGTTCAGCAGCCACAAGTGCTGAAACGGGAGCAGAAAAAGTAATTGACGCAGCTGGAAAATATGTTGTGCCCGGAGGAATTGATTGTCATACACATATGGAACTTCCATTCGGAGGTACTTTTGCATCTGATACTTTCGAAATTGGTACACGAGCTGCAGCGTGGGGTGGAACAACGACAATTATTGATTTTGCTGTCCAGAAACATGAAGAAAATGTTCGAGAATGTCTTGATTCATGGTTCGCTAAAGCGGAAGGTGAGTGTGCCATCGATTATGCATTCCATATGATTTTGGGTGGTGTAGATGATGCAGCGCTAAAGGAGATGGATGCTTTAGTAGATGAAGGTATAACCAGCTTCAAATTGTTTATGGCGTATCCGGGTGTTTTTTATAGTGATGATGGTCAGATCTTAAAAGTTATGCAGAAAGCTTCAGAAAATGGAGCGATGATCTGTATGCATGCAGAAAATGGTATTGCTATTGACGTAATAGCTGAACAGGCTGCGTCGCGTGGGCAGACTGATCCCATTTATCACGGAATTACTAGACCTTCGAGACTTGAAGGTGAAGCAACGAATAGAGCTATTCAATTGGCCCTTGTTGCAGGAGCACCTGTTTACTTTGTTCATCTTTCGGCTAGTGAAGCATTAGAGCGCGTTGCTGCGGCTCGTAACGAAGGGCATAACGTTTATGCCGAAACGTGCCCTCAATACTTGTATTTAAATTTGGAAGACCATTTGGGGGCTCCAGGTTTTGCAGGAGCTGGCTATGTGTGCTCACCACCACTAAGAACCAAAGAGCATACGCATCATAAAGATCTGTGGAGAGGACTTCGAACCAATGACCTAGCTGTAGTGTCAACGGATCATTGTCCGTTTTGCATGAAAGAACAGAAAGAGTTAGGGCTTGAAGATTTCAGAGCAATTCCTAATGGTATAGGTGGGGTGGAACATCGTATGGACCTTATATATCAGGGAGTTGTTATGGGGGAGCTAACTTTGGAGCGTTGGGTTGAAACTTGTTCTACAACTCCGGCTCGAATGTTTGGTCTTTACCCCCAGAAAGGTGTAATAGCTGCTGGTTCTGACGCAGACGTAGTTATTTATGACCCGAATGCAAAAACACACATTTCAGTTGATACTCACCATATGAGTATGGATTATTCCGCGTACGAGGGGTTTGACATAGATGGTCATGTAGACACAGTAATTTCACGAGGGAAAGTGCTTATAGAAGATGGTGCCTATCATGGGTCAAAAGGAGATGGGCGTTACTTGCGTCGAGGTCTTTCTTCATATTTGATTTGATCGCCAATCACACTGAGGTTATCTATGCGCAAAATTACACATTTAATTGATTCAAAAAGCGTCGAATCCACTTCAGGAAATGTAGGACCTGTATTTAATCCTGCTACCGGAGAGCAGACAGGTGAAGTAGATCTTGCTTCAGTTGAAGAGGTGGATCTGGCAGTTGAATCATCGAAAAAAGCTTTTGAGGAATGGGGGAATGTCTCTATAGCTAGAAGAGTCAAGCTCTTGCACGATTTTAGGAATTTGGTTATTCAAAATGAGGCTGAAATAGCTTCAAGATTGACACAGGAACATGGGAAAGTAGCTGATGATGCAAGAGGAGAGGTAGCAAGAGGTATAGAGAATATAGAATTTGCTTGTGGATTCGCAGATTCCTTGAAAGGTACATACAGTGAACAGGCTTCAACAGGGGTTGATGTTTATACAGTAAGGCAGCCTCTTGGTGTTTGTGCAGGAATAACCCCTTTCAATTTCCCTGCAATGGTTCCCTTGTGGATGGTTCCCAATGCAGTTGCGTGTGGCAATACATTCGTGTTGAAACCATCTGAAAGAGATCCGTCGGCACCAAGGTTTTTGATTGAGTTGATACAGGAGGCTGGGTTTCCACAAGGAGTAGTTAACTTAGTAAATGGCGACAAAATCGCAGTTGATAGGTTGTTAGAGCATCCAGATATTTCTGCTATCAGTTTTGTGGGATCAACACCAATCGCGAAGTATGTATATTCAACCGGTACATCTCAAGGGAAACGAGTTCAGGCTCTTGGGGGTGCTAAAAATCATATGTTGGTCCTTCCTGATGCCGACTTGGATCTTGCAGCAGATTCAGCGGTTTCAGCTGCTTATGGGTCAGCCGGTGAAAGATGTATGGCGATTTCTGTGGTTGTAGCAATTGGTGAAATTGCCGACCCACTAGTCGATGCCATCAAGCTAAGAATGGAAAAATTGGTAATCGGTCCGGGTGAAGATCCAAACTCTGAGATGGGACCACTTATCACGCAGGAACACCGAGACAAGGTTGCAGGATACGTTGGGATTGGAGCTGAAGAAGGCGCACATCTGATTGTTGACGGTCGTGAACAGGTCTTCGAAAATGAGGGATTTTTTATTGGAGTTTCACTTTTAGACCATGTGACGACCGATATGAGTGTTTACAAAGAGGAGATTTTCGGACCTGTTCTGACTGTAGTTAGGGTTGATAATTACAATCAAGCGGTAGAAATGATTTCAAGTAACCCATATGGAAATGGTGCAGCAATTTTCACACGTGATGGAGGTACTGCACGTCAATTCCAGCAAGATGCTGAGGCTGGAATGGTAGGCATTAATGTTCCCATACCGGTTCCAGTTGGATATCACTCATTTGGTGGGTGGAATGATTCTCTTTTTGGAGATACGACTATGTACGGACCAGAAGGTTTGAATTTCTTTACAAGACCTAAAGTAATTACAAGTCGGTGGCCCGATCCCACAACTAGTCAAGTGGATCTAGGGTTTCCCCAAAATAATTAGAATTAGCAAGGAGAAATAATGGATTTTGGTGTTGTTCTTCAGACAGATCCACCGGCATCAAGGGTGATAGACCTCACAGCTAGAGCAGAACAGCTAGGTTTTACTCACGGTTACACGTTTGATAGCCATGTTCTGTGGCAAGAGCCTTTTGTAATTTTTAGTGCGATGCTTGCTGCCACAAAGACAATGAAGGTCGGACCTATGGTTACGAATCCAGGTACACGAGACTGGACGGTAATTGCTTCTTTATTCGCGACTTTAAATGATATGTACGGGGAACGAACAGTTTGTGGAATAGGTCGAGGGGATTCAGCAATGAGAGTTATAGGTTACCCTCCATGCAACCTCGCCACCCTTGAAGAATCGATCAATGTAATAAAAACACTTGCAGAGGGTGGAGAGGTTGAGTACAACGACACAACACAGTCATTTCCTTGGCGTAAAGGAGGTACTTTGCCAGTATGGATGGCAGCTTATGGTCCTAAGGCTTTAGCTTTGTGTGGACGGGTATGTGATGGATTTGTTCTCCAATTAGCTGATCCACAAATTGCTGAGTGGACAATTAAAGCTGTTAGACAATCTGCAGAAGACGCTGGTCGCGATCCAAATGAGGTAACAATTTGTGTTGTCGCTCCTGCGTATGTAGGAGATGATTTATCTCACCAAAGAGATCAAGTCAGATGGTTTGGTGGGATGGTAGGGAACCACGTGGCAGATTTAGTCAAACGATACGGGTCAGATGGATCTTTAGTTCCTGAAGCGCTTACAGACTATATAAATGCTAGAGAAGGCTACGATTATTCTGAACATGGACGAGCAGGCAACACTCATACAGATTTTGTTCCAGATGAAATAATCGATAGGTTTTGCATTCTTGGTGATGTTGAATCCCATATTGAAAGACTTTCTGAGTTAAAAGCTTTGGGAGTAGATCAATTTGCGGTTTATCTGATGCATGATCAGAAAGATGAGACACTGGAAGCCTATGGTCAGAGTATTATTCCAGTTTTTAAAAAGTGAAGATTTGATTCGAATTAAAAGTTTCAGAGGTGATTGTGACTAAACGAAAGGCTCTCAGAACAGCTCTCACGGTATTAGTTACGCTTATTCTGTTTGTGCTTTTTTGGGAAGGTTACAAATGGATGGGTCAACAGACTGATGATCATTGGCCAGGTACAGGATTCGGTTTACCTGTTTCAACCGACGACCTAACTATGCCACACTCAGGTGACATTTTTAAAGAACTGACAGATGATATTCGTGCAGGTAGAGAAACTTTACCGATGACTGTTTATCTCGCCAAGAAAGCAGGGTTTACTTTTCTTGAAGCCGCTATTGGATTTTCTTTAGGAGTGATCGTTGGACTTGTGCTAGCAATATTCATGTTGAGATGGAGATTTGCGGAAAGAGGTTTTCTCCCTTGGATAAATGTTTCTCAGACTGTCCCGCTTATCGCGTTAGCTCCAATAGTCGTAACTTGGGCCAGATTACAGGGATATCCTGACATGGTTGGAATCTCTTTGATCGCAACTTATCTGACCTTTTTCCCAGTTGCAGTAAGTGGGTTGAGAGGTCTTCAATCACCTGACAGTAGTGACGTGGAACTCATGCACTCCTATGCTGCATCATGGTCATCAACTTTAATAAAGCTTAGATTACCGGCAGCTAGACCTTTTCTTTTTCCAGCATTCAAACTTGCAGCTACATTGAGTGTTGTCGGTTCAATTGTTGGTGAAATTTCTATTGGTACCAAAACTGGTTTAGGAAGAGCCATTTTGGATTTTGCACAAAGATACGCAGTATGGCCAGAAAGGCTTTACAGCTCAGTAATAGCTGCTTCCTTGTTGGGCTTATTCGTATTTGGGCTTGTTAACGCTGCGGAATGGTTAGTCATTAAAAGAGGAAGAGAGGTTCTCAAATGATAGAAAACAGCGAAAACTTAGAAGAAGCTGTTTCAATCAGAGCAGCTGACAAGGTATTTAATCCAGACAGCGACAATGAAGTTCAAGCTTTATTAGGAATCGATCTGGACATAAAAGAAGGTGATTTTATTTCACTCATCGGTCCTTCAGGTTGTGGAAAGTCGACTCTTTTGAGATTGATCGCTGACTTACTTGTCCCAACAGCCGGAGAAGTAAAAGTTTTCGGTAAAACTGCTAATCAAGCAAGACTTGACCAAGATTACGGCATGGTTTTTCAACACTCTGGTCTGTTTGACTGGAGAGATGTTTCAGCGAATATTGAATTACCACTTGAGCTTAAGGGATGGTCTAAAGCCGACCGGCAAGCACGTTCTAGAGAAATGTTAGAGCTAGTCAGATTAGAGGAGTTCAAAGATCATTATCCAAGACAATTGTCAGGTGGCATGCAACAGCGTGTGTCGATAGCTCGAGCTTTATCTTTTGAACCGCGCTTGTTGCTTATGGATGAACCTTTTGGCGCTTTAGATGAAATGACTCGAGAGCATATGCAAGTTGAGCTGCTGCGAATATGGCGTGAAACAGGAACTACTGTTGTATTCGTCACCCACTCAATACCTGAAGCAGCATTTCTTTCCTCAAAAGTGGTTGTGCTTTCTCCAAGACCAGGAAGAATTCATTCTGAGATAACAGTTGATTTAGGTTCTCGTAGCGATCAAACCAGAGAAGACCCTAAATTCTTTCAAGCTACGACAGAAGTGCGTGAAGCCCTCCGAGCGGTAGAGGCTAGTTAATGAAAAATCTCAGGACAGCTTCTGTTTTACCTCCAGTGCTTGTTGGCATTATTGGTCTAGCGCTGTGGGAAGGAGCAGTTACAGTTTTTGAAATTAAAGAGTTTTTACTGCCTAAACCTTCATCTATTTGGGCTCGGTTAATTGATGAATGGGCAGTTTTGAGACATGCAACATGGGAAACCGGAAAGATTGCAATAAGTGGATTATTAATTGGAATATTACTAGGTGTTTTATTGGCTCTGATAACTAATCGTTTCAAAGTTTTAAATGATGGGTTAACTCCTTTCGCTATCGCAATAAATGCAACTCCGATTGTTGCACTGGCTCCAATTTTTAATGTTTGGTTCGGTCTCACAGGAACTTTCAGTAATCAAGCTGTAGTGATCGCAGTCGTTTTCTTTCCTGTGTTTATTAATACAGGAAAAGGTCTTAATGAAGTCCATCCCAACGAAATCGAGTTGATGCATTCTTACGCTTCAGGAGATTGGACTATCTTACGCGAAGTACGAATACCAAATGCATTGCCATTTTTCGCTAATTCGCTTCGTTTAGCGGCCCCTCTATCAGTAATTGCAGCGATTGTTGCAGAATATTTCGGCGGACCTCAAGACCGTATTGGCAATGTCATTACATCTAGTGCAGGATTTGCTAAATATGATGTAGCATGGGCCGCCATAGCAATGGCCTCTGGATTGGGGCTATTGTTGTTTGGTAGTGCTCTTGTTACTGAGAGACTAAGTATGCCTTGGCGAATTTCAGGGGATATTAAAGATAACTAACCCGGGAGGGGGAGGAAAGAAAGAATGAATAAACGTTTTACTAGAGGAGTGGTAGCGCTGGTAGCAGCAGTGTCACTTCTTGCTACAGCATGTGGCTCGGATGAAGCTGCTGTGGGTTCGGGTGATTGTGACTCAGTAGACTCAGTCAGCCTTCAACTCCAGTGGGTCACACAAGCTCAATTTGCTGGTTATTTCGCTGCGGTGGATAGAGGCATATACAACGACTACTGCTTGGATGTAACAATTCTTGAAGGTGGCGTAGATATTGTTCCTCAACAACAGTTGGCATCTGGAGCAGTTGACTTTGCTATTTCATGGGTACCGAAAGCTCTTGTTTCACGCGAACAAGGAGCAGACATTGTTAATGTTGCTCAGGTATTCCAGAGATCTGGAACACTTCAGGTTTCTTGGGCTGACGCAGGTATTGGAAGCGATCCAGCAAATCTACGTGGCAAGAAAGTTGGTAACTGGGGATGGGGCAATGAATTCGAACTTGTCGCAGGTCTCAGGGACGCTGGTGTAGAAGATGGTTCATACGAAATGGTAGGTCAGAGTTTCGACATGATGGCCTTGTTGAATAGAGAAATCGATGCAGCCCAGGCAATGATTTACAACGAGTATGCTCAGGTTCTTGAAGCTAAGAATCCTGCAACTGGTCGTCTTTATGAAGCATCTGATCTAGCAATTATTGATTGGAATGATGTAGGTACCGCAATGCTTCAAGATGCAATCTGGGCTAGCGGAGAACGTCTAGCTTCAGATCCAAATTATGAAGATATAACGACACGATTTGTAGCTGGATCTCTTGAAGGTTGGGCACATTGCCGTGACAATGCAGGTGATTGTGTAGATGCTGTTTTAGATAACGGATCAGCATTGGGTGAATCGCATCAAGAGTGGCAGATGAATGAAATCAATAATCTGATTTGGCCATCCCCTGATGGAGCAGGAATGATTAGTTCCGATGCTTGGTCACAGACAGTAGAAGTTGCTACAACTTCAGGTGATCTTCAGGCAGCCCCTGATTCGGGTGCTTATACAAATGAGTATGTAGAAGCTGCTCTGGACATATTGAGTGGTAAGGGTGTTCAAACTTTTGGTAGCGGTTGGCAACCAAAGAGTGTAACTCTTCGAGAAGGTGGCGAATAGATTAAATTTGCAACTCAATAAATTTTAAAAGCAGCCCGGTCTTAAACGACCGGGCTGCTTAGCGTTTATGTTTATTTGAGTTTTTTTATTGGAAAACGCTCTCGATAATTACTGCGACTCCATCTTCATCGTTCGAGGGTGCTACGAAATTAGCTGCTTCTTTCACTGAATTTTCAGCATTTTCCATTGCATAACTCCGACCGGCCCATTTAAGCATGTCAATATCGTTTTGTTCATCACCAAAAGCCCAGGTGTCTTCCTTTTTGATGTTTAGTGTTGATATGAGTTTTTCAAGTGCAGTTGCTTTATTTATATCTGGAGGACCTAGTTCGAAAAAGTTTAAACCCGAAGAAGTAATCTCTACGTTGTCTGTAACTGTTTTTTGAATATGAGTACCAAAATCTGAAAGTTCATATTTTTCATGCCAAGTGAGAATCTTTCGGACAGGTCTAGGATCAAGTTCCAAAACATCATCTATAGGAGGTCCAAGAGGAACTCCGGGAGGTAAACGTTCGGCAAACCCATTTTCTGCTTTTACACCGCGTGTAAATTCGTAAGCGAAGCTAATGCCAGGGATTTCTTTTCTAAGGTTTTTCACGAGGTATTCAGGTAGATCTTGGGGAAGGTATATGTCTTCTAATATTTCTTCACTCGGTAGTTCCACTGTCATGGCTCCATTAGAGCAAACAACGAAATCTGCTCCACCTAGCTTTTCAACAGAATCAAAAGCAACTAACCAAGGTCGACCAGTGGCAATAACAATTCTTGAACCTGTTTTTCTTAATCTTCTAATTGATTCGCAGGTCCTATCGGAAATTGATCCATCAGATCTCGCAAGCGTTCCGTCTACATCTATAGCTATCAGTTGTGGAAGCTGAGATGTTTTATCGTTCACTAGGGCAGTTGGTTTCTGTAAGTAGCAAGATCGAAATAATCACGCCAAAGTGTTATTTTTTCATCAACTACTTCCCAAACCCCACAAACTGGGATTTCGATCCAAGCACCATTCATTTCAAATCTGTCCAAACGTTCATTAAAAACAAGATTTCCATTGCTGGATGATCGATGAACAGGCCAGTCAACATTTGAACAATTTTCTATCATCGGTCCTAGCATCTCTCTAACGTTCTCGGCTCCGAATATTTTTCCCATGGGAACATTGTCATATTCGCAATCTTCTGCGAGGAGTGAAATAGCAGCGTTCATGTCCTTTCTTTCAAGAGCTGAAATAAATTCTTCTACGATTTCTAAAGGTGTCATTTTTTTCTCCTAATTATTCAAGTATCAGATTAATTTTTGTCCTGATATTGGACTGTTCTGTGAGTTCTTCCACCAGAAACTAAAATATTTTGCCCAGTGATCCACGAAGATGCATCTGATGACAAGAAAACTACTGCAGTGGCTATGTCTTCAGGTGTACCCAGACGACCTAGAGGAATAGATGCTGCTATTTCTCTTGCTTTTTCTTCATTTACATCAACCATTTCTCTGTAGGCCTCGGTAATTACCGGTCCTGGCGAAACAGCGTTAACGCGGATATTTTTTTCCGCTAATTCTAAAGCTAATGTTTCAGTCATATTTAGCATTCCTGCTTTTGCAGCAGCGTAAGGTCCAGTAAAAGCAGATCCTCTCATCCCAGCACCTGAAGAAATATTAATTATGCATCCACCCTTAGGCATCCTATTTGCTGCTGCCTTTGCTCCTTGGAATGCAGTTGTGAGATTCAAATCAAGTTGGCTAGAGAAAATTTCATCTGGGGTATCAAGTAGTGTTCGATTTCGTTTTTCATCCGTACCTCCCACATTATTAACCCAGATATCTAAACTGCCAAAAGCTTCTATACAGGCGTCTCCAACACTTTCAGATCCTATTTCTCTTATATCACCGACCACTTCGATGGCTTTGCTGCCAAGTTCTCGGACCATCTGAGCTGTTTCTTTAACATCTTTTTCACGTCTAGCATTAATTACCAGATTCGCTCCAACGTCAGCTAAAGCGATAGCTATACCACGTCCGATTCCCTGTCCCGAACCTGTTACGACTGCAGCTTTATTTTCTAGTTGAAATTTTTTAAGTGTGTTCACGACAGAGAGGTTACGCTCAAGAGCTATGGATACAACAAAGCAGAGATTAGAAAATAAAGTGAGTGTTGTAATAGGTGGAAGTACAGGCTTCGGCAAAGCTACAGTGGAGCTTTTTTCTGAACATGGAGCCAGAGTTATAGTAGTGGGTCGACGTAAAGATTTAGCTGAACAAGTCGCTCAGGAATTCGGTGGAAAAGGTTTTGCTTGTGATGTAGTCGAAGACGGCCAAGTGAAAAACCTGGTGGATTCCGTTTTGGAGACAGAGGGCGCTATTGATGTGGTGGTCAATTACGCCGGATACCAAGAATCGAGAAGAATTCGAGAACTAACTCCTGAGCATGTCCGCCCTATGGTAGAAGTTCAGCTGATCGGCGCTTTGCAAGTAATACAGCATTTTGGAAACGCTATGGCTTCCAATGGAGGAGGGTCAATAATATCTACTTCTTCTTTGACTGCGCACAATCCTTCTACAGGTCATCCTGTTTATGCGGCGTGTAAAAGTGGACTTGAATATTTGACTGAAATTGCAGCCCTAGATTACGGACCTGATGGGGTGAGGGTGAATTGTATTGCTGCTCATTTGATTGAAACTCCAATGACTGAAGGAATTTTCCAAAATAAATTAGTTATCGAAGCGGCACGGCTTCAGACTCCTTTAGGAAGAATGGGTAGTGTAAGTGACATCGCTAATACTGCTCTTTTTTTAGCATCTCAAGAGTCTTCTTATATCTCAGGTCAAACAATTGTTGTGGACGGCGCAGCATCAACGCAAAAACTTCCTTCAGCTTTCGATCTCGAATATTTAGCTTCTGCCAGACCAGAATTATTGGAGTAGCTGTTAAGTCCACCTAATATTAAGTTTTGTAAATCCTCTAAGGATAAAAGGTGGAGTTGTCGGAGGTTCTTCCAAGATTTCAATTGTTGTGAACGATTCAACAATTTTTTCGAGTGCTAAATGAGCTTCTAATCTGGCAAGAGGAGCTCCTATACAGTAATGAACTCCCCAGCCAAAAGCTAAGTGCTGTCTAGAAAGTCTGGGATCACGATCGAATCTAATTGAATCAGGGTCATCCCAAATTTCAGGATCTCGATTCGCCGAAGCAAACATGGCTTGGAGCTTTGTTCCTGCAGGGATTACTGAATCCAGAACAGGGCAGGACGATGAATTCGTTCTGAATAAGCCTTGGACAGGAGAGTCAAATCTAAGGAACTCTTCAATAGCTGGCTCAATCAAATTATGATCATTTTTAAGCTCAGTGAGTAATTCGGGTTGTGCCGAAAGTCGGTAAATCATAAGTGCTAAAAGACTTGCTGTAGTTTCATGTCCGGCAACAAGAAGTTGATGCCCTAGTTGCTGTATTTCTCGTCTAGACAGTTGCCCATTTGAAAAGGCGATAGTCATTGTAGAAATCGCATCGTCGGGTAGTTGATTACCTGTTTCCATTAGCAAAAGTCTTTCTTCGACAAGTTCGTCAATATATGACCAGAGTTCAAGGTTGGCTTTATCAACCAGCTCAAGATCACCACCACCGAGACCAGCAACAATATCATCAGCCCACTTATGGAATTTTTCTCGATCCTTAGGATCAACGCCAAGAATTTCAGCTATAGCAAATGCAGGAAAAGGAAAAGCAAAAAGATCAACAAAATCACCGCTCCCAGGTTTTTCAAAAACTTTCCAAAGGTCATTTCTAATCATTTTGAGCCTGTTTTCGATTGAGCGCATCTTTGAAGGGAGAAAAACCTCTCGAAGAACTTTTCGTTGTCGAGCATGATCTGGGTCGTCAGCTGATCCCAAAACACCACCTTTTTGGTAAAAAACACCGGGACCATCAGAGTTGCCCCATAGTTCTGGAGATTTTAAAATTTTAAGAACATCATCGTGTCTACTGACCACATAGAAAGGTGGATCGAAATTTTCTTCACGGTGGAGAGGGCATTTTTCCCGAAGAACACGGTGTCCATCAGATGGCTCAAGATCGTTAGCTCTTTCTAAGTGTGAATATGCCATAGCTTTATGTTTGTTTCTTTGGCTCCCGACTCCAATGAATATCAAAGTCCTGCGCTACATCTAAGACGGTTAAAGAGCGTCCCATTCCAACGCAAAATCCTATTGTGATAGTCAGTTCTAAAATTTCTTCGTCACTGAAATGTTCTTTTAGTCGAATAAAAAACTCGTCGTTAATAGCTTTGTGATCCAGAGCAAAACACTCCGCATATTCGATTGCTAGTTTTTCGCGAGTTGTAAAAGAGTGGTTTTCTTCATACAGGTGAACTGAATGATAGTGTTCCTCGTCAAATCCCTGCTCCATCGCCGATGCAGCTCTTGTATTGAGTCATATATCGCACGCATTTAGTTGGGCGATTCTCATACGTGCGGCTTCACGTTCACGAACAGGTAGGCCGCTTTTTTCATAAACTGCTTTGCTTAAAGCATGTACCCCTTCTCCCATATGAGGTGCTATCGACCAGACTCTGCTCATTTCATTTTCTTCACCGTCAGGAATTTCTATACGCGCCATATGGAGCATCTCCTTAATTTGTTGATAGTTTTCCATCTACTTGTTAAAAACAACTGAAATCAAAATAGCAGAGATAAAGGAAGTTGAAAATGGAGAGCTGGATAACTGATAGCCCATTCAATGAAAGATTCCGATATTACACGCGTGGGAATGCGGATGAAGTAGGTCCAGATCCGTGGAGTCCACTTGGTTGGACGATGGCTTGGGAAAAGGGTTGCTGTCCCGGAGTGGCAGGAGGTTATGTGGAATATGGGGTTTTCGACTTAGAAGAGTTTCCACATGAAACCCGTAGTGTTTTTGGACTTTGGGGTGGCTATTTTTACAACTGTCTCTCGATGACTTGGGTTTTTGGGGTTCGAATGCCTGGTGCCACTCCAGAAGCTATAAACCAAGCATATTTCGGCGATCGCCCTGGAGTTCCTGAATATGAAGAACATCCGGATGATATTAAAGAAGAAGCTGAGGCATTGGTAAATGAAAGTATGGCCTGGGTTATGAGTACTGAGGATTATCCGATGATGGAGGAACGGTCTGAAACTGCCCGTCAGGCTGTGAAAAATCGTCCTGACCACAGTAAGTCATCAAATGAAGAATTGGTTGAATATGCACGTGAAATGGTCGAATTGCTCGAATACGTCTGGGTTCCTTCCTGTGTAGCAGCACTAGCCTGTTCACTTGGCCCTGGTGCAGTTCAGGCTATTTGTGATGGAATTGGACGTTCAGAAGATGCTGTGAAGCTGATGTCTGCAGTCGGAGACGTTGAATCAGCCGGCGCTTCATTTCGTATGTGGGATTTAAGTCGAGTGGTTCGGAACTCGGAAGAACTTTCGGTTGTTTTCGATAGCAATAATGATGAGATTTTAGAAAAAATTAAGTCATCAGATTCAGAAGACGCCCGAGTTTTCTTGGACTTGTGGGACGAATTAATTGAGGAATGTGGGCATCGCGGACCAAATGAATGGGATATGAGATCGCACTCATGGACAACAAAACCTGAATTGCCAATCGGCATGTTAGAGAGATTGCGTTTTCAAGAAGATGACAAATCACCCCACTTCGCTTCTGTTAAGTCAGCCGAAACACGAGAGAAACTAACTGCAGAAGTCTTAGATCTTGTCAAAGATGATGAAGAGACACATGGAACTCTATCTGCAGCAATTAAATCGGCCGCTCTTTTCTTTGG
>PBLL01000034.1 GCA_002721755.1 Actinomycetota bacterium | reverse complement strand
CGACCATGATTCTTATAGACGATCGTCCTGATTTGCAGGTTCTGATGTTTTTGAGAAATAACTCTTCTGGTTTTGTTGCTGATCATACGATTTTTCCAGGCGGAGCAATTGAAGAAGACGACAAAAATCACATTTGGGATGATCTAGTCGTAGGTTTAACGAAGGAAGAAGCTAAAACTCAGTTACGTACAGACGATGCAAGATCTTTCTGGATTGCCGCGATTCGAGAAACTATCGAAGAAGTTGGTGTGCTTGTAGGTACCCATGAAATTGAGTTGCTGGAAGACAGGGAATTAATAGAAGGTGGA
The DNA here is from genome assembly GCA_002721755.1 of Actinomycetota bacterium. GTDB lineage: Bacteria > Actinomycetota > Acidimicrobiia > Acidimicrobiales > MedAcidi-G1 > MedAcidi-G1. The sequence goes on along the minus strand of PBLL01000034.1, from coordinate 14,654 downwards.
AGTGAAAATTTTTCAGACGTAATTTCGCAGAGGGAAATTTCTTTAGACTTGTCAGACATTGAACCTATAAGTAGATGGGTTACACCGATGGGAGGGACTAGACGGTATGACACCTATTTTTTTGTAGCCCAGCCATTTACATCAGTGACTCCGCAAGTTGACGGGAAGGAAGCTGTTGAAGCTTTTTGGATTGCTCCATCAGAAGCTCTAAAAAAATGGGAGCTGGGAGAAATGACAATGATAAGTCCCACACTTGCAACATTGCGACAGTTGGAATCCTATGAAAATTCAGATGAAGTATTCACCGCGCTTGATTCGAAGTTGTTCCCGGAAAATATTCGAATAGTTGATGAATCAAAGGCTCTTCCATTATTTCCAAATGATGACAACTATGAAGCTTCCTATACGTGGCCAGCCTTGGGTTGGACTTGGTTGCCAAAAAGGGGTCAATAGAATGTTATTTGTCACAAAACTGAATATTTCAAAATCAGAAATAAAGAGGATTTGAATTTTGAATACACATATAGGAGGAGATGCCGCTAGTTACCGGAGGCTAATTGATTCCGTCGCCCCTGTAGCGATCTTTCTTTTATTGAATCGTTTTGCTGGTCTTGGCTGGGCAGTCGCAGGAGCAACTGTATGGGGAGTTCAGGCGACAGTGCGACGCGGTCGTAGAGGAGAGGCAATAGGCAAGTTTTTACCTTTATTGATTATTTATTTGTTAGTAAGAGGTGTAATAGGAATAATCACAGATTCAGAGGACGTGTATTTTGGTATTGGAATCGCCACGAAGGCAGCAATCGGATTAGGTCTCATAGGGACAGTCATCCTTAGACGCTCCTTTTTGAGTCAGGTGCTTCCCATGGTTTTACCATTCAAATCGGAGACCATTAAGCACAAGGTATTTTCCAGAGTTATGGCACAGATGACAGTAGCTTTAGGTTTTTATCAGATTCTGACTTCCGTCTGGGATGTCTGGTTGTATAGGCAGACATCTGTAGACGGATATGTGGTCATCAGGACTTTAGTTGGTTTCCCTGCGGGATTTGTTGCCAGTCTTATAGCCATTTTCTATATAGATCGATCTTTAAGAAGAGCGGATGGTTTCAAAGGTTTTGTGGACTTGCTTGAAACAGAAGAAGCTGAAAGTTAATTTACAAATTTCAAACTTTTTCAAGGAAGATATGAGCTTCCTTGAGACCATATACAAAAGAATTTGGCATTTCGACTGGTGGTTCACTCATATCAAGTGACAAGTGCTTGAACCGGTTCAAAAATTCCTCGAAAAAAATCTTTATCTCTAGCCTTGCCAGAGAGGCACCTAGGCAAAAGTGGGTTCCATGCCCAAAAGACAAATGATGGTTCGGGGTTCTGTTAACTTTGAGGATTTCAGGATCATCAAAATGACTCGGATCCCGATTAGCGGATGAATACATTAGGACAACCTGATCACCTTCTTTGATTGTTACACCGTCTATTTGGACATTCTCAGTTGCGACTCTGCACATGTTGTGTATAGGGGTAACAAAGCGGATGAACTCTTCAACGGCAGTTGAAAGATCACTCGACTGTTTAAGATCATTCCAGATGTCTTCATCTTTAGCCAGCTCAACCAGGGTTCTCGCTATTACTGTTCGTGTTGTTTCCGCTCCTCCATCGAGTAGCAGAAGACAATCAGAAATTATCTGATCCAGACTGAAGGGGAGGCTGCCCAAACCTTCTCGTTCTGTGTCTATCCATTGAGACATGACATCATCGGCTGGGCACTCTTTTTTACTTTCATAGAGATGACTACAAGCTCCTGCGAATTCAAAGACTGCAGTGATACCTTCATCATTCATATATTCAGGACCGCCGCCCAACGCAATAGATTTTTCAGACCATTCAGCAAGCTTGGGCCACATTTCATCCGGGAAACCAAGAAAAAGACCAATCATCTGAGCAGGAAGTGGAGCAGCCAGTTGTGAAATAACTTCAACCTTGTCTGAATCAGCAACCGCGTCTAATAGATCAACGACTGTTTCTCTAATGTGGTCTTCCCAGGTGAGTACAGCTTTTGGGGTAAAGCGCCGTGATACTAAATTTCTTCGCACAACATGGTCTGGATCGTCAAGACCAATTATTGACTGGTCAGCAGGAATATTTGGTCTATAACCTCCCTTGGTGGTATCTGAAGAAATGAATCTGTTCTTGTCTCTTTCAATAGCGACGATGTCGTCGTAACGGGAAATGCCCCATAGTTTATTTGTATCATCCCAATAAATAGGTTCGTTTTCCCGCATCCAGGCAAAGGTCTCATAAGGGGAATTAACGTAAAACTCTCCATCGAGTAGATTAATTTGAATTCTTTCATTAGCGGCCACAATCAGATCGTATTTCAAATAGCGATGCTTGTCTCGTCAACAAATATGCAAATCAATTTTGGGGTGTTAGAAATATGGAGAGATAAATAAGGATTTATAAATTGGCAAAGTACGAAGAATTTTCAATGCTCAGGGAAAATGCCGATGAGGTGGGTATTCCATGGCGAGGGCAGCCACAAGTTCAGAGAAAGTTCATCGAGAGCTCTGAAGGTTTTTCTATTAGTGGAATAATTTGGGGAGAAGAAGCACCTCAGTTGATTCTCATCCACGGCGGAGCACAAAATGCACACACTTGGGACACGGTGGCTTTGGCACTTGATCTTCCGCTTTTAGCAATTGACCTTCCCGGTCATGGTCATTCGGATTGGCGGCCAAAGTGTGACTACACACCGTTTGTCCTTGCAGATCAAATAGCTGAAGCAATAGAGCACTGGGCTCCGGAAGCGGAAGCTGTTGTAGGAATGTCATTAGGCGGATTGACTGCTTTGTGTTTGGCAGCTGATTATCCACAACTCGTGAAAAGACTAGGAATTATCGATGTAACACCAGGCACTGATCGAGCTAAGGCTGAACCGATTATTAATTTTGTTTCAGGACCTGAAGTGTTTGAAAGTTTTGAAGAGATTTTGAACAGAACAATTGAACACAACCCTACAAGGTCGGAAGCTTCGTTAAGACGCGGCGTTTTGCATAATTCCCATGAGGTGGAAGATGGGAAATGGGCGTGGAGGTATGACGTAGGGAGAGCGTGGAAAGACGAGAACTCTGAAGAATCAATTGATTTTTCAGAATTGTGGAACAAGGTTGCAGAGATAACTTCTCCTATCCATTTATGGTTAGGAGGCGCTTGGAGTGTTGTAGGAGATGAAGATATTAAAAAGATGAAAAGTTTTCAAAAGAAAATAGTTGTTAAAACGGTAGAAGGTGCCGGTCATAGCATCCAAGGTGACAAGCCCCTAGAGCTCAAAGAACTTATAGAAAAGTTACTGGATTCTTAGTTTCTGCTAGTCGTGAATGAAGTTCAAATCCTCTGGTTCATCAACATCAAAACTAAGTTTGGGGTCAAATAATTGACGATGCGGAAGGTTCAATCTTTCAGCCTCCAATGTATGTGAAGAGAACGATCCGGGTCCGTAAGAGAAGCGAAAACCTTTATGAGTGGGTATAACCAAAACCGGAGTTCCATCTCCTTTATGGTCCTGAACAATTGTAACTCCTTCGAATTCGGCACACCGTTGTAAGTTTTCTGCATTCGGAAGATCGGCGTGGGCGATGATTACTTTCGAAAACCCATTTTTTTCTAATGTTTCAACACCAACCTTCACTGCAGCGTTTAATCCCGTTTCCCCCGTTCTGATTACAGAAACATTTTTCGATTCAGCCCATAAGGCAACTTCGTCATCATCACAAACCACCCAAACAGGCAGAGGCTCAGATGAATTGATTACGTTCTCTGCCATTTTTTTCATGAGAACAGATCGTTCAGCTTTATTGAGTTTTTCTGAAAGTCTTTCTTTCGCCTCATTAAAAGATTTAATGGGTATTAAGACGGCAATCGTTTCATTCATTCGTTGGATTATATGAAAGTTATCTTCTTATTAATCCCGTAAGGTATTTTACAGTTTTAAAACAATTTGGATTTTAGGAAAAGATGCGTAGATCTCTTAGAGGCAAGTCGCCAAGTTTGCGTATAGAACGCTCTTATTGGGAGGCCGGATACGAAACTATCGCTGGTCTCGATGAAGTTGGTAAAGGCGCATGGGCTGGACCACTCACAGTCGTTGCATTAGTACCGAACCGTCATCGCCGGATTAATGGAGTTCGAGATTCAAAGATGCTTAATGAAACCGAACGCGAGAGATTATTTGACCGTATAAGCGAATGGTCAGAAGATTGGGCCTTGGGACACGCCAGTAATGAAGAATGTGATGAACTTGGTATGTCCGAATCGCAGAGAGTCGCAGCAAGACGAGCTATAGATGGATTAACAAAAAAACCCGATCGAGTTCTACTTGATGGCTCATGGGATTTCATAGGAGATGGAAGTGCAGAGACGATTATCCGAGGCGATCAGATAAGTCTTTCTATTGCTGCCGCTTCGATAATGGCGAAAGTCACTCGTGATCGAATAATGAAAGACGCAGGCGAACTATACCCAGATTATGAATTCCCTCAGAATAAAGGATATCCAAGCCCTAAACACCGCTTAGCTCTTGCAAAAAAAGGTGCTACTTTTTTTCATCGAAGGAGTTGGGCTTTTATGAAGGATTTACCGCCTGTAGGAGCTCCTTATATAACAAAACCTGAAGCTCAAACGAATATTTTTGAACTTTAGTAGTCGATTCTGAAGACATTTGGTTAACTTTTTGCTATGAATCGCTTGGTTACCTCTCTATGGGTTTTTGCATTTTTAACGCTTTTGGTTTGGATCACGAGGATTTACAATCTCTTCGAAGATGATGAAATTTCAAACGGTGAAAGGATCTGGCGCTTATCTGTAGCACTGATATTTCTTCTAGGTGCTGTAGCTGTCATAAGGATTCTGGTAGGTAGTTGGAGAGACAGAAATCTAAAAAAATCTCGTCTCATCCCAGGATTTTGTATTTGGACCGTAACTTTTTGGATCGTAAGAACTGTTGGGATAGTTGTTGCCGATCATCAAACAGGTTTTAAAATTGTTCACGTTTTCATGGCGATTGTATTTATTTTGCTTGCCCTGGTTGTAAACAGACTTAAAACGATGGCTTCCAGTATTTAGTATTTATTGACGAAAAAAATGTACTCCATGCTCAATCTAGGTAACCTTCGTGATTATGGGTCAGCCAATAAATGTAGTTTTCACACCTTCTTCCAAACCTGGGATATTTCGTTTTGAAGTCAACAGATGTTTGACGGGAATGGATCATGAAAGATTTCGAAATGATGAGGAGATTCTAGGTAATACACCATCAGATGAGTTAGCGAGAAGGATCTTTTCTCTAGGTGGGATTTTGGGAGTTCATATAAATTCCAACATGATCACTGTGGAATCTGATGCTGTCGATCTCTCGACGGATGAGTTGATCGAAACAATTTCAGATCTTTATCTTTTTTATACTGATGGTATGGAAGTGCCAAGCGACGACGAGATAGTCAACTCAGACTCATAAAACATGTCGGGAGAGCTAGACCTAGTTGAACCTTCAACGCTGGGTCTAAATAACGAACGTTTAAGACGTGTAGCTGATTATGCAAAAAGTTATGTAGATGACGGTTTCATGGTTGGGACCGATGTTCTTGTTGCCCGCTATGGGAAAGTGGCTTTAAGGGAAAGTTTTGGTTTTGCTGACAGAGAGGCAGAAAAAACTGTAGGGTCCGACACCATTTGGCGAATTTTTTCAATGACGAAACCAATTGTCTCTGTTGCGATAATGCAACTGGTTGAAGAAGGTAAATTGCGTTTACAAGATCCGCTTAGCGCTTTCGTGTCTGCATTTGAAAAAACTGAAGTTTTTTCTGGAGGGACAGCTGACAAACCTGAAACAGTACCTGTGGAAAGACCAATAAATATCTCAGACTTGTTGACACACACAGCAGGTCTTTCTTACTGGTTCACCAACCAGCATCCTGTTGACGAAATGTACAGAAAAGCAGAAATAGACAAAGCTCGTGAAAAATTAAGCTTGGAGGAACTTACTGACTTTCTCGCTCAGTTTCCTTTAAGGCACCAGCCAGGAACCAGGTGGTCGTATTCCATGGCGACGGATGTATTGGGCAGAGTAATAGAGGTAATTGAAGAGCGCTCTCTTTATGAAGCTTTAGCAGAAAGGATTTTGGAACCTTTGGGAATGGTGGATACATCATTCCAGATATCTGATGAAAAAATCGGACGCTTAGCTGCTTGTTATATGCCAGAAGAAGGAACACTATCTCCGTTACTCTTAGAGAAGCCTGAAGAAAGCAGTTACCGTACTTCAAGGTGGCAAAGTGGCGGTGGAGGCTTGCTCTCGACCATGCATGATTACAACCGATTCTGCAGTATGTTGATTAATGAGGGAGAGCTTGACGGAAAGCGTATTCTCGATTCTCAGACATTAAAAAAAATGATGGAAAACCATCTTCCCGACAAAGCTGATATGACAGATGCTGGAGATCCGCTTTACTACAAGGGTTTCTTTGATGGTGTGGGTTTTGGACTTGGTTTTGCTGTCGTCCAAGATCCAGTTAAAGGACGCATCCAAGCTAAAGAAGGAGAGGCATCATGGGGAGGAATGGCCAGCACTGCTTTCTGGGTAGATCCAGCTGAGAAGATAAGTTGTATTTTTCTGACCCAGCTGGTTCCTTCAGGGACGCACATAAAGTTGCGCTGGGATCTTCGTGCTCTAGTGAACCAAGCGATTGAGGAACAGTAAAAAAATTGAAAGACAAAAACCAATTAGATAGGGAACTAGAAGCAACTATAGGGGTTGGACCACACCCCGAACCTTGGCCCGAAGATGATCGTTTGGATCCTGAACTTCTGGCTCAAGGAGACAAGCGAAATGTGATTGACAGTTACCGTTATTGGAGTGTGGAGGCGATAAGCAAAGATTTGGATACTAGGCGGCATTCTTTTCATGTTGCTGTCGAGAATTGGGATCATGATTTAAATATTGGAACCGTAGTAAGAAATGCCAACGCATTCCTGGCTGCAGGAGTGCACATAATTGGACGTCGACGTTGGAATAGACGTGGAGCAATGGTCACTGACAGGTATCAACACGTCACGTATCATCCGAAAATTGAAGACATGCTCGCATGGGCCGACTCGCAGAAGATTCCACTCATAGGCATAGACAATCTGCCAGGATCAGTTCCCTTAGAGACTATTTCTTTACCAAAAGAATGCGTTCTGGTATTCGGTCAAGAAGGTCCAGGTCTTTCATTAACGACACAGGATGCTTGCTCTATGGTCTGCTCAATTTCTCAATACGGTTCAACAAGGTCAATTAATGCAGGTGTTGCATCTGGTATCGCCATGCACACTTGGATACGTCAGCATGCACAAATCAAATAAACCCGATGATGAGGAAGGCGTTACTTGTATTGATGAACACTACAGATGTAAATCAAAAGACTGAAAGTGAAATTTTAATAGATGAAGGTGACCATGACCGCTTCTCTCACTATGCGAGAAAGGCTGACATAGTCGAGTCAGCAGTGACAGGCAAACCAGTAGTTGCTTTATGCGGAAAGGTCTGGGTTCCAGATAGGAATCCAGACAATTTCCCTCTCTGCCCTCGATGCAAGGATTTATATGAACAAAAAAAAACCCAAGAGAAAAACTGATTTTAAAAGTCAAGGTTTTTACCTTTATAACAATCCGTTTTTGATTGCTAGGTCTAGAGTCAAAGTATGAGTGTTCTAATTACAGGAAGTAATACTGGTTTCGGGAAATTAGCTGCAATTGCTCTAGCAAGAAACGGTGAAAAAGTAATCGCGACTATGAGAGATTTAACGAAAGGTAATGATCTTCTCAAGGTTTCAGAACAAGAAGAACTTCCAATAGAAATCCGTCAATTAGATGTATGTGATCCAGCGATGATTGAAGATTGTCTATCGGACGCTAAAGAGATAGAGGCAATCGTCAATAATGCAGGATTCGAAGTTCAAGCAGCAATCGAACAACTAGACGACGAATTGATGTGGAGGCAACTAGACACCAATCTGTTGGGACCCCTAAGACTGATTAGGACCGTTTTGCCAGTTTGGACACAAAGAGGTAGTGGGGTGATAGTTAATGTCAGTAGCATCGCTGGTCGTTCAGCGCCTCCGTATAGTGGTCCTTATGCGGCTTCAAAACATGCTCTCGAAGCTATTAGCGAGTCTTTGCATTTTGAAGTTTCACATTTGGGAATTCGAGTATGTGTAATAGAACCAGGTAGATTTCCAACAGGTTTTTTTGAAAATATTGTCAGACCAGACTCATGGGAAGGCTCTTCACATCAGCAGCGTGCTGCAGCATTTCGCGAAGCTTTATTAAAACTCGACAATCCTAGTAACGAGATAATCGGTGAAGGTGTTGGTCCTTCCGATCCTCAGACCGATCCTCAGATAGTCGCAGATGCGATTGTTAGAGCTGTCATTGATCCAAACACTCCATTTAGAACACTCGTGGGTCAAGATGCTGAATTGATTGATGCTACTAAAACCTCGATGAGTTTTGAAGATTTTGAAACAACGATGAGAACAGCGCTCGATTGGCATGATTGATGAAAAGCAGGAAGTTATGAAATTCTCCACATTTCGGTTTTTAGCATTTTTCACTTCATTAGTCTTGTTTATTTCAGCCTGTGGAAGTGAAAACAACAGTTCTGAGGATGTTCTCTTAAAAGATATGGAAACCAAAACCGAGCATGATCATAGTGGGCATGACCACGGCGAACATGATCATAGTGAACATGTCCACCACACTGATGAGGTAGACGAGGTTCCCGATGCTTCATTTGAAGTCGAGATATTGGGTGGGAAAGTCAAGGGTGGTCTGCCTCGTTTTGAAGTTTCAAAAGGTGATGTGGTCGAGATAACTGTCTATAGCGACCAAAAAGATGAAGTGCACCTTCACGTATACGACAACATGGCAAATGTTGGACCTGATATCTCAGCAAAAATAAATGTAAGAGCAACGATTCCTGGAATTTTTGAAGCAGAATTGCATTCTGCGGGATTCAGAATTTTTGAACTTCAAGTCTCGTGACTGAGTTATTTGTATTCGCTCACGGGGTTGGAGGGCGCCTTGACTTGCCTTTATCTGAATGGCAAGTCGCATGGGCTGCTGCCGTCGCGTTGGTTTTTTCATTTGCAGCGCTTGGTTACTTCTGGCACAAGCCTTTACTCAAAAAGCTTTCTTTAGGACGGCCGGCATTCAATGTTTTTATCAAAGCAAGTTTGTTTAAAATAGTTTTTCGTTATATTTCTTTAATTCTTTTCTTGGTTGTCGTGGTCGCGGGCTTTATCGGCCAAGACAACACCGTTGCAAATCTGGCTCCAATAACGGTTTTTGTTATCTTTTGGATAGGTATTGCATTTGCTTCTGCTCTATTCGGTCACATTTGGAAAAATCTAAGCCCATGGGAAACACTTGGGAATCTTGTGGACCGAATACGAGTTCAAGGGCGGGAAGAAGAAACTGCTCCTAAATGGTTGACTTCCGGCTGGTCAGCTCTACTTCCCATAAGTGTTTTTCATTGGTTTGAATTGGCTTATCACGATGGAGCTAGCCCCAGAGTTCTTGGATGGTGGATTTCGATATATACCATTGGGTTGATGACCATCGCTTGGAAATGGGGTTGGTCACAAGCGCGAAAAGCTGAAGGATTTGATGTTCTCTTTAGTGCTTTAGCTGAGCTTTCTCCGTTTAATGTCAGGGGAACTGATTCACAAAAGCCTAAGAAAATCTACATACGAGTTCCTTTTGTAGGCGTTTCAAACTATGAGATGACTCCATCGCAGCTCGCAGTGGTACTTGCTGCTCTAGGAGGCACTGCTTTCGATGGATTCTCAAGGACTCGTTTCTGGAGCGAGATTATTGTTGGACGTACTAAATGGGAACTGACATTATTTAACACAATCGGACTCATATGGATAGTTGCTCTAGTTGGAGTGGCTTATCACTTAGCCGGCAAGCTGGGTAGCAGGACAACAGGCGATCCAAAGTTTTCCGAGAGGTTTGGAGCATCTCTAATCCCAATACTTTTTGGCTACGACCTCGCTCATTATTTCTCGTTATTGCTCCTTGAAGGTCAAGCTTTTAAAGTTCTCATTTCAGACCCATTTGGGAGAGGGTGGGACATTTTCGGAACTTCTACGGATGCGATCAACTGGACTTTAATCTCAGCAGGGGCTATTGGTTGGGTGCAAGTTCTTTCAATTGTTGGTGGCCACTTGGTGGGGGTGCTTGTCTCTCACGACAGGGGAATAGAAAAATTTGAATTGAAAGAAGCTATGCGTAGTCAGTACCCGATGCTGGCGGTAATGGTTCTTTATACGATGTTCGGTTTAGTTCTAATGACGGGATAGTTATTTTATGGTCATTTAGAATTAGTACAAGATGCGCGCTATTGTGTTCAACAATCAGGAGGCATTTGTGGTCGAACGCGAAGAGATGGATTGGGATCTTTACGGAAAAGCAGTTAGAGAACTCGCCCAGACAATTGCAGATGACGATTATCAGCCAGACATTATTTTGGCGATTGTACGCGGAGGAATGTTGGTAGCTGGTTCTCTTGGATATGCACTAGCAGTAAAAAATCTTTATGTGATGAATGTTGAGTACTATACGGGAGTCGATGAACATCTCGATCTTCCAGTTGTTCTGCCACCTTATGTTGATTGGGTCGATTTAGGAAAAGCTAAAGTTCTCATAGTCGATGATGTTGCTGACACCGGAAACACTCTCGCTTTGGTTCATAAGCATGCTTCAGAAAAGGTGGCTAAAGTAAAATCAGCTGTTCTGTACCAGAAACCTCATTCAATTGTTGATTGCGAGTATGTATGGAAACATACTGAAAATTGGGTCAACTTTCCCTGGTCCACAGAGCCTCCAGTAGTCGACATCGGACAAGCTAGTTATAGGGTTCTTGACGCGTAGTACAAGTCAAGCGTGAAATGGTGCTCGGTTCTTAGACCATTGAACCATTTCTTCAAGTTGTGAACTGACTGCAATAATTTGGTCTTCCCTGCCATAGGCTCCCACGATTTGAATGCCAACAGGTAAACCGTTGGAACTACCAATAGGAAGAGAGATAGCAGGTTGACCCGTTGTGTTATAAGGCGAAGTGAAAACAGAGTAGGGAACCGACTCTATAGAGGCCCTTATCGGATCTTCTTCTTTTGGCACTAGTTGACCGAGAGGAGGAGGAGGCTGTGCAGTTGTAGGAGTAAGAAGCAGATCGAACCCACTTGACCACCAATCTGCCAAGTCTCTTCTCAGTTTTGCCATTACACCTTGTGCTTTAACAAAATTTATAGCTAATTGTTCTTTTCCCCGTTCCGCTAAGAACCATGTTCCAGGCTCAACATCACTTTCAGATATTTCACGTCCTAAACGTTCTGCCAAATAGGCAAAATTTGCAGCAATATTTACAGACCAGTTAGTTCCAAAAGCCCAGCCTAGTTCGCTCACTCTGTCATGATCATTTAAAGCTTCAGGTGATGCTTCTTCAACATGATGACCTAAATCCGACAGTAAGGCTGCGGCGGTTTCCACAGCTTTTATGCAATCAGAATGCACTTCCACACGCGGATCAGAAACTTTCATCCCGACTTTTAGAGGTTTAAAATCATGAAAATTTTCATTGAAATACGGTCTTCCGAAATCAGGAGCTAAAACCCCGTCACCAGGGAAGTTGATTGCAGTAGCATCGAGAATTGCAGCGGTATCTCTAACCGTATGTGAAACCACATGTTGTATAGAGACCCCCCATTCTTCTTTTTCCGGACCCATAGGAACCCTTCCTCTAGAAGGTTTCAAACCAACCAAGCCACACAGTGCAGCTGGAATTCGTATAGAACCTCCACCATCACTGGCATTAGCAGCTGGCAAAAAACCAGCAGCTACAGCGGCTGCCGAACCGCCTGAAGAACCTCCAGGACCATGATCTAAATTCCAAGGATTTTTCGTTGGACCGTAACTCAAAGGCTCTGTAGTCGCGACGGCTCCCATCTCAGGGGTGTTACTTCTGCCGACAATTATAAAACCAGCTTCTTTGTAGCGAGTAACGAGGTCACTGTCAGCTTTTGCAACATATTTTGCTTGACGCATTCCTTCAACTCCTGCGTGATGGGGTTCTCCACCTTCTTCCGCCCACAGATCTTTGATTAGCATTGGCACCCCTCTGAACGGTCCATCTGGTAGATCCGATGAAGCAGCTAGCTCCAAAGCCTTTTCAAATTGGCAATGAATTACAGAATTTAGATTTTTATCCAAACTTTCTATTCGTTTGATAGTCATTGAAACTGCTTCGACTGGTGACAGTTCCTTATCTCTGATCATTTTCGCTAGAGAAACAGCATCAACGAGAGCTAGCTCATCTTTGGGATTCGATTTGGGTTGAGATTCATTCATATAGAAAAGCTACTGTCTAAAAACAAATTAGTCATTTCCAGAGCGCTCAAGATAGTTGTAGACCGTGAAGCGGCTTACTTCTAGGGCTTCCGCAACACTTTCAACGGATTTTCTCAAGTTAAAGGCTCCCCATTTATTGAGAATTGCGACTGCCTGTTGTTTTTGGACCCTGTTCATATCCTTTATTTTTAGCTCCATTTCGCTTTCGACAGCAGATATGAGACGATTTAACACTCCATTCAAATTGGGTCTTCGCAGACCACCTACAACCTCACCTTCCCACAAAAGTGGCACGTCAGAAGCTGATGTTTCCTCTTTATCTAGAATTTCGATCCCCAGAACGTCTTGCAAAGGGGAAAGAGCTTCAAGTAAGGGGTGTTTTTCCATATCTAAAGATAAAGATACAGGCATCAAGCGCGTTGACAAAATGTTGAAGTTCCGGCACCCTTAATAGATGGGGGTAATTGTCGCTAAATCAGTAAATGAGGCATGTGCACTACTAGCAGAAAATCCCGATACAACTGTGCTCGCGGGTGGCACTGACTTGATGGTGCAAGTAAATAAGGGCGCAAGTTCTTTGGAAAATGTTGTGGATTTGACTCGTATATCTGAATTAAAAGGATGGACCATAAACGACAGTGAGATCGTCTTAGGTTCGGGTATCTCATACTCAGATTTGTCAAAACCTGAACTAGCTTCGATCCTTCCAGCTCTTGCACAAGCCTCCAGAACTGTTGGTTCCCCGCAAATACGTAACGCGGGAACTTTGGGAGGCAACCTAGCTACCGCATCTCCTGCAGGGGATACTATTCCGGTGTTAGTAGCGATGAATGCAATTTTGAAACTCAGATCATCGAAAGGACAACGCGAAATTTCCGTAGATGAATTTGTGACTGGAGTGAAGTCAAATGCCTTGCATGCAGGCGAAATTATCGAATCGGTTAGACTTCCTCTACTTGAGGGACCACAGGAGTTTTTGAAAGTTGGTATCCGAAATGCGATGGTGATTTCAGTAGTATCTCTGGCTCTATTAGTAGATGATAAAGGAAAGAGTTTGAGAGTAGGAGTAGGTTCAGTATCCCCAGTTCCCTTTAGGGCCACTGAGGCGGAAGAATTCATAGCAGGAGAATTCGATTGGGAAAATTACAGCCAACTTCCTGAAAAGGTAAAAAGTAGATTTTCCAAACTAGTAGCCGATTCAACTAAACCTATTGATGACCACAGAGGAACAGCCGAGTATAGAAAGCATTCGGTAGCAGTTCTAGCTAAAAGAGCTCTAGAAAGAGTTTGTATTAGGACGGAATCATGATTTCTGAGACTTACGTACTATCTGTGAATAGGAAAAACCATGAAGTTGCAGATGCGCATACTTCAGAGAGCCTTTTATGGGTGTTACGCGAAAGACTTGAACTTTCTGGATCAAAAAATGCTTGTGAGGAAGGTGAATGTGGGTCCTGCACTGTTCTTCTTGATGGAGATGTAGTTTGCAGTTGTTTGGTTCTTGCGGCATCAGCTGTTGGTCGTGAAATAATCACTATTGAAGGCTTAGGGAAGGGTGATGAAATATCAGATATCCAGCAAGCTTTTGTGGAAGCAGGTGCTGTTCAGTGCGGATTTTGTACTCCAGGTCTGCTCGTCACAATAGATCAGATGTTGGATGCAGATCCTGATCCTGACGAGTTGACTGTTAGGGAAGCCATCAGTGGCAATCTCTGTAGATGCACCGGTTATGGAAGAATTCTCGAAGCTGTTCGGATCGCAAGCGGAAATAGGAAAAATCAAAGCGAAAAAGAAGACAGCAAATGAGCGGAGTTCAGACTGTTGACACAACCATAAAAGGGCCTCGAATAGGAGAGAGCGCTTTACGTCCTGATGGCATTCCAAAAGTCAAAGGGGAATTTGTTTTTTCAAATGACCTTCGACATCCAGACATGCTTTGGGGTGGCACTCTTCGCTCTCCTCATCCATCAGCACGAATAGTTTCGATAAATACAACTTCTGCTTTAAAAATAAACGGTGTAAAAGCCGTTTTGACAGGTGAAGATCTTCGTGATGTACCTTTGTATGGTCTTGAGCACCCTGATCAGCCAGTTTTAGCTGATGAGGTCGTCAGATATCAGGGGGAACCTGTTGCAATCGTCGCTGCTGATCATCCGGAGAATGTCAGACTTGCATTAGAGGCAATCGAAATTGAGTATGAGTTGATT
>PBLL01000033.1 GCA_002721755.1 Actinomycetota bacterium | reverse complement strand
TGAAGCAGAAAGATTTCGCAAAGCTGGTTATCCGATTGCTTCAGAACTGTGGTCGCATGCTGATGTGGCGTATATCGACACTCGTGATTTGATCGGTTGTTTTTTGGAGTTGCATGGAGACAATGATGAAATCAGAGGTGTTTTCGCTCCATGGATAGAAGCACAGGAGAACTGGGATGGTGTAACGGAACCAGTCAGACACAGAAAGCAGTCAACTTGAGAAAAGATCTAGTTGACTTTTCCGCTTGTTTGGATCGCATGTTGGCCTAATCGGTCAGAAGTTGACCTAGCTCGTCGATCGTGGTTCCGTCGGGCTACTACTACGTATAGATATGCACAGTTGTTTTCACATTTTCGGTTAGGAAAACTCTAAGCAGAAACGTTTAACCTCAAAACAGCAGGTCACAACGTGGAGCTAGGGGGATTTGAACCCCCGACCTCCTCCATGCCATGGAGGCGCTCTAGCCAACTGAGCTATAGCCCCTGAAGAAAGAAATGGTAGCAGAAACCTTTAGATACTTGCTCCAAGTAATGCAAATCTATTCACAAAGGTTGTAAAAAGCTTCGGTAGTCTCAAATACGTGGAACAAACTTATAACCCTCAAGAAATAGAGTCTCGTTGGCAACAAAGATGGATTGACGATGGTACCTATGAGGTTGACAATGATGATACGCGTCCCTCTTATTATGTTCTCTCCATGTACCCTTACCCAAGCGGGCCAGCTCACATGGGTCATGTGAGAAATTACACGATGGGCGATTTGCTGGTTAGATACCGGACGATGAGAGGAGATGGGGTTTTATCTCCGATCGGGTTCGACTCTTTCGGGCTTCCAGCTGAGAATGCAGCAATAAAAACTGGTACTCACCCTCGAATTCACACGAAGGAAAATATTGAAAAGTTGTCTGCTTCTCTTCGCAGAATTGGTGCAGTCTACGATTTACGGAGATCTTTTAGCAGTCATGACAGCCAGTACATGAAATGGACTCAGTGGATTTTCCTGAAGTTATACAGTGCGAGTCTAGCTTATAGAGACAGGGCATCTGTCAACTGGTGTCCTGGCTGTCAAACTGTTTTAGCTAATGAGCAAGTACTTACAGATGGTACATGTGAAAGATCTGGAGATCTTGTAGAAAACAGAGAAATGGAACAGTGGTTCTATCGGATTACCGAGTATGCACAACAGTTGATTGATGACCTAGACAAAGTTGAATGGCCAGAAAAAGTTAAGCTCATGCAACAAAATTGGATAGGACGCTCTGAAGGGGCGGAATTCGGTTTACCAATCGCAGACAAAGAAGGTGGCAAAAGAGAAGATGTCCCGCCACTAGAAGTTTATACAACTCGTCCTGATACTGGCTTTGGAATGACTTTTGCTGTCATGTCGCCAGAACACCCTAGGGTAGATGAACTGGTAACCGAAGAAAATAAGTCCGCTGTGGCTTCTTTTCAGAAAGAAGTAGCAAATCGTTCTGAAATGGATCGACTTTCTTCGGAGGGAAATATTGCTAAAAGGGGAGTTCCTACCGGTTCTTCTGTGATTAATCCATTTACAAATAAACCTGTCCCATTATTTTTAGCTGACTACGTTTTAATGAATTATGGAACAGGAGCAATCATGGCTGTTCCAGGTGAAGATCAGCGTGATTGGGATTTCGCAGTTGCTCATGGGTGCGAAATAATTAGAACTGTTGAACCACCAGAAGATTTTGAAGGTGAAGCCTATACAGGTGACGGCAAGTCCATAAACAGTGGATTTCTTGATGGATTACAAATCAAGGAAGCTAAAGAAACCGCCATCCATTGGCTTGAAGATCAAAACTTGGGATCTCACCGAATCAATTATCGACTAAGAGACTGGTTGGTTTCTCGTCAAAGGTATTGGGGATGTCCTATTCCGATTATTTTCTGTGAGGAGTGCGGTGAACAACCAGTACCTGAAAAAGACTTGCCTGTAGAATTGCCCGACGATGTCAAGTTTGTTCCTACAGGAAGATCACCTCTTACGACAGATGAAGGTTTCCTAAAAGTAGATTGCCCGAAGTGTGGTAATG
The DNA here is from genome assembly GCA_002721755.1 of Actinomycetota bacterium. Taxonomy (GTDB): domain Bacteria; phylum Actinomycetota; class Acidimicrobiia; order Acidimicrobiales; family MedAcidi-G1; genus MedAcidi-G1. The sequence goes on along the minus strand of PBLL01000033.1, from coordinate 13,715 downwards.
AAGCCAAACGTGAAACAGACACAATGGATACTTTCGTTGATTCATCTTGGTATTTTCTAAGGTTCACAGATCCACTCAACGAAGAGAGTCCTTTTGGGGAGTCTGCCATCAAACATTGGTTGCCAGTTGATCAGTACATAGGTGGAGTTGAGCATGCGATTCTCCATCTTATGTACGCACGTTTTTTCACTAAAGCATTAGCAGACTTAGGAGTAGCTCCGAAAGGCTTAAGAGAACCATTTAAAAGACTTTTTACGCAGGGAATGATCCGTCTTGGGGGCTCAAAAATGTCGAAATCAAAAGGGAATTTAGTTGCCCCTGAAGCAATTCTTGATGATCAGGGTGCTGATGCTTTACGTCTAGCTCACCTTCAAGTAAAACCTCCGCAAGAAGATGTCGATTGGGAAGATTTCGGGATTGATGGCTGTGCCAAGTTTTTAAATCGTGTTTGGAGAATAGCCCATCCTCATAGTCTCTTACTGCAAGAAAGCAGAGAGGGAGACAAAAACGAACAGGATGAAGAAATTGTCAGGCAAACAAATCGTTTAATTGAGCGAATAACCAAAGATTATGACCGATGGTCATACAACACGGCTGTGGCAGCTTTCATGGAATTTACGAACACTCTATATCGTTGGATACAAACAGAAGAAGGCGGACATAGCGAAGTTCTTGAATCTGCTATAGATGCGCTTTTGCTAGTAATGGCCCCTGCGACACCTCATTTTTCTGCAGAACTTTGGGAGATTAGAAACTCAAGTCACATACATGAAGAACCATGGCCAAAAGCAGACAAATCAAAAATTGAATCTGAGACTGTAACAATTGTAGTTCAAGTAAATGGAAAGCTTAAAGACCGAATAGAAGCAGCATCGGATTTAAGCGAAAATGAAATACAAGAATTAGCGTTAGGTTCGGAACGTATAAAAGAAGTGTTAACTGATCAGACCCCGAAACGCATAATTGTCAAACCACCTTCCCTTGTGAACATAGTCTTATAGAAGGGTTGAGTCAGCTTTCATCCTGGGTGCGAAGAAAATTTTGCAACTCTTCAGCAAGGTCGTCACCAGAGGGAAGGCTGGCAGCCGGATCATTAAGCTGATCGTAAGCAATTTCCAATTTCTCTATCATCGCAAGATGTTCTTCATTTTTGCCAATTAGTTGATCCAGTCGACTTCTGGTATTTAAAGCTTTTTGGTCTAGTTGCAGATCCTGATTGTAGATACCAGATATTTTCCTTAGACCTTCTAGGAGTTCAACTGCAGCAGGTGGGTATGGTCCTGTTGAAAGGTAGTGAGGGACCTGAGCCCAAAGACCAATAGAGGGAGTGCCAGTTAAAGCAACCTCGGCCTCTATGACAGCTTGAAGACCAGCAGGAACTTTAATTGAAGCAGTCACGAAGTCTAATTTTTTTGCCATCTCAACTGAACTGGCTGTACAGGAAAGTCTTGTTGGTCTCGTATGAGGGACTGCCGCTGGATAAGCCCCAAGGCCCACTACTAAAGAGACGTCCAGCCCGTAACATATGTTTGTTACTGCATCAGTAAAAACTTTCCAGTCGTGATCAGGTTCAGGTCCTTGCAAGATACAAGCATCAGGTCCTTCTAAACCTTCGATATGCAAAAGTTCTATTGAGGGCCACTCCAGATTTTCTACCACACCATCAGTTAGCTCAAGAATAGGTCTTCGAGCACGATGATCTAAAAGCCTGTCAGTATCAAATTTAGCCATTGTATGTATTTCAGCTTTTGATAAAAGTGACTCTTTCGCGCTACGAGCGATTCCAGAAGAGTCGATCCAACCATCGAGAGCCAAAATTAGGACGGGTTTTTCAAGCTCTCTAAGTTCAATGAATTCGAAAAGATGTTCGTAATTGCTAGTCATCTTCTTTCCTTTGTAAAAAATCCTGAAACGTAGAGTTAGCTAAATCAATTAGAAGAAGGACACGCTCACCAAAAATCTCAATTGCTTCAGTGTCGGCTTCACTACCCATTACTCCCGCTGCATATCTTGTGTAAACACCTTCAAGTATGCATGCAAGTCTCCAGTAAGCGAAAGAAACGTAAAAATCTAACTTAGAAAGGTCTCTTTCGCTAAGGCCGTCATACAATGCGTGAACCTCTGAGGGGGTTGGAAAGCCTTCAATCGACATTGCTTGTGTTTCCATACCTGTGAGGTTGTTCGAATAGGCAATAATTGCTGCAAGATCTGAAAGAACGTCACCAAGTGTGCACAGTTCCCAATCCAGAACAGCTGCAACTTCACCTGTTTCGGTCATGATGGTGTTGTCCAACCTGTAATCTCCATGAACTATTCCAACTCCTTGCTGTTCGGGAATATTTTTAAGGAGATTGTCATGAACTTCAAAAACGCCTGATATCTCTCTATTAGTTGATTGTTCAAATTGTGCTTTCCAGCGTTTCAGTTGCCTTTCTATATATCCATCTTTTCTAGCTAAGTCGCCAAGCCCGATCTCTTCTACATCTACTGAATGCAGAGAAACAAGAGTTTCTAAGAGAGAGTTGCCCATTTTTTGACGAACCTCGAGAGGTTGAGTGGCGGCAATTTCAGCATCACGTACCACAATTCCATCTACGAAATCCATAACATAAAAAGGCGCATCGTTTATTGCTGTGTCTTCGCAAAGACCAATCGCCTTAGGAACTGGAACCCCACTTCCTTCTAAAGCTTTAATAACCCGATATTCACGAGCCATGTCATGAGCGGTAGCGAGAACGTGACCAAGAGGGGGGCGTCTTAGAACCCATTTCCTACCTGATTCATCCGCCACAGTGAAAGTTAAGTTTGAATGACCGCCGATAATTTGCTGGTATTTAATAACTCCTTCAACTCCGTCAACACGGGGATCTAACCACTTCCGTACTTCGTTTTCCCTGATTCCAGGAGTTGTATTCATGTTCAGACGGTAGTGGAGGAAAGCGGATCTCTCTACCCTTAAGAGAAGGAAATTTTTTTTCTTGTTGGGTGGATTAAGATGACTCTCGAAGTAACTGATAATGATTTCGAAAAAGAAGTACTAGAACGTTCAGAAAACCAGCCTGTAATTGTCGATCTATGGGCGCCTTGGTGTGGTCCTTGTAAGAGTTTGGGACCAATTCTTGAAAGAGTTATCGAAGAGACAAACGGAGAAGTGCAACTTGTCAAAGTAAATATTGACGACAATCCAGGAATAGCGCAAGCTTTTCGAGTCCAGTCAATTCCAGCTGTATTTGCGATACACAAAAAAGATGTTGTTAGTAGTTTTGTGGGAGCACAAGGTGAAGATGCTGTACGTGACTTTGTTCAGAAAGTATTGCCAAATCAAGAACCAACAGAATTGGAGAAACTAGTTGAAAAAGGCGATGAAGAGTCATTGCGAAAAGCTTTAGAAATTGAGACAGATAATGTTATGGCGGTAACTACCCTTGCTCATTTGTTAGTTGCAAGAGATGACAAAGGCGACAAAGAAGAGGCAGTCAAATTGCTTGAGGGAATTCCTGAGACGCCTGAGACAAGAAGAGTTTTAGCTATAGCTAGACTTGAAGAAGTCAGCGATATTGAATCAGAGCTAACTGTACTGATAGAAAAAGTAAAAACAGATGAAACAGCAAGAGAGAGATTTGTTGACCTCTTAGAGTTGTTAGGACCAGAGGATCCAAGAACAACTGAGTGGAGACAGCGCTTAACATCTGCACTTTTCTAACGGAGGAAATAAATAACGTGCCTGAAGAAACAAAAATCAGAGTTCCCGCAGTGGAAGGATTTTTTACTGTAGATAACGAACCACATCTGATTGGTGGTCGTTACAAGAAATCTGGAAGTTACTGTTTCCCTAAGAACCTCGGGGGGTCAGATCCGAATGTTTCCGACGATGAACTTGAAGAAGTTCTTCTGAGTAGGTATGGAAAAATCTGGTCATACACAAATAGTGCTTACCCACCACCTCCTCCTTTCATTGCCTCAGAACCATATGAGCCGATTGTCATTGCTGCAGTCGAATTAGAAGAGGAAAAAATGGTCGTACTGGGTCAAGTCGCAAATGGGTACAGTGTGGAAGATTTGAGCATAGGTATGTCAGTTGAAGTGGATACAGGGCTTTTATATGAAGACTCTGAACACTGTTACTTGACTTGGATGTGGAGACCTTTGCCCGAAGGGTCTAATAAGGATAAGAAGTAGAGATGGAAGATATAGCGATACTTGGAGTTGGTATGCACCCCTGGGGTAAATGGGGTCGAAATTTTGTTGAGTATGGCACTTTTGCTGCAAAAAAAGCATTAGAGGATGCTCAAATTGAATGGAACGAAATTGGATTTATCTCGGGTGCAATAACAGTTAGATGCGGTTATCCGGGGTATGTCGCTGGATCTACTATGGCAAGAGCTTTGGGTTTCAATGGAACGCAAGTAGCGAGCTCATATGCGGCTTGTGCATCAGGCGCCACAGCTCTTTCTGTTGCGCGCGGACAAATTTTGTCTGGAGCTTGTGATGTGGCACTAGTTGTTGGAGCTGATACGACTCCTGACGGTTTCCTTTCCCCAAATGACGGAGTTAGAACTGATGATACTGATTGGTTACGTTTTCACATGGTGGGAGCAACCAATCCTGTTTATTTTGGATTGCATGCAAGACGCAGGATGGAATTATATGGGGCGACAAGTGAGGATTTTGCACTTGTCAAAGTGAAAAACAGTAAGCACGCCGTATTCAATGAAAATGCACGTTTCAATAAGGAGTACGCCTTAGAAGACGTTTATAGCTCACCTGTTGTTTCTGACCCCTTAAGATTGCTAGAGATATGTACAACAAGTGATGGAGGAGCTGCAGTTGTAGTTTCTTCTCTTGATTACGCTAGGTCGGTGGGTGTTCATGACCCAGTTCGCATATCAGCAATTGCATTAAATACACCCACTTATCCAGATTCGTTGATCGATCTTCCGTATCTGGCAACAGATTCATCTGTTGCAGCTACTCCAAATGAAGTTGGTTTCAAAGAATCAATAGGTAAGCATGTGTATGAAGAGGCCAGTCTTGGACCAGAAGATGTTGATGTCGCCGAAGTTTACGACCTTGCTTCTTCGATGGAACTTGACTGGTACGAACAATTAGGATTTTGCAAACCCGGTGAAGCCGAATCTTTGCTAAGAGATGGTAGCACCTCGATAGGTGGAAGGATTCCAGTTAATCCAAGTGGAGGACTAGGGGCATTCGGAGAAGCAGTTCCGGCGCAGGCTATAGCTCAAGTTTGTGAATTGAATTGGCAACTTTCGCAAAAAGCAGGAAAACGTCAGGTCGAGGGCGCTCGAGTTGGTATTACCGCTAACCAAGGTCTATTTGGACATGGCTCCTCAGTCTTACTCAGAAGATAGTGGCGTAAGATATTTGATAACGAAATGGATGGTGAAGTATGGCAGTACACGAAACCATAGATGATGGAATAGCGACTTTAACTATGGACAATCCACCCGTTAGTGCGCTAAACACAGTTGACGCTTATTTCATTGCAGAAAAAATACGGTCTTACAATGAGCAAGCGGAGAGTGTTAAAGTCGTTTTAATTCGTTCATCCCAAAATGGCTTTTGTGCTGGAGTGGACATCAAAGAAATGCAGAGTCTTCCTGGGAATGAAGGAATTCTGAAAGCTAACCATTCTTGTTTTGAGATGTTCGACGCTATACACAGTGCGAAATCTCCTGTGATTGTTTCTGTTAATGGCCACTGTTTGGGAAGTGGAGTAGGCATCGCCGGTAGTGCTGATGTGGTAGTTGCTTCCGAAGAGGCCACTTTCGGTCTTCCTGAAGTAGATAACGGGGCGCTTGGTGCAGCGAGTCATCTGATGCGTCTGGTTCCTCCGCAGAAAGCTAGATGGATGCTTTATACCTGTGAATCTGTTACTGCGCAAGAGTTATTCACTTATGGTTCAGTTCTAAAAGTCGTAAAAGCAGAACAACTGGAAGAAACTTCGTTTGAAATTGCAAAAAGAATTGCAGACAAGGATTCGACATTGATACGAGCGGCTAAAGCTTCACTGGATGGGATTGAAGAGACTGATTTATCGAGACGTTACAGATTCGAGCAGGGATACACATTTGAGATGAATCTAATGGGTATAGGTGACCAGGCTCGGGACGCTTTTCTGGATAAGTAACAACCAGGCGTTAATTCATGAATGATGTCTCTCTAGTAATAATGGCAGCTGGACTTGGAACCAGATTCGGTGATACTAAACAACTAGTTCCTGTAGGTCCGAAAAACGAAATTTTTCTCGATTATGCAATTAGAGAAGCGATACAGGTTGGCATAACGAAAATAGTAATAGTTACAAGAAGTGCTTTAGAAGAGAAGCTGGAAAAACACCTCGCTCAATATCAAGAAAGCGGCTGTCTTATTGAAATGGTTCATCAGGACATTAGCGAACCCACTCGCAACAAACCATGGGGAACAGGACACGCTGTAGTGACAGCTTTAGAAAAAGCAACAGGATCAATAATTGTTTTAAACGCAGATGACTATTATGGGCCCACTGCATTGAAACAGATTCTCAATGGGTTTACTGGCGAAAATCCAGCTATTCTCTCCTTTGAACTCAAACGCACACTTCCAAAAACAGGAAGTGTTTCTAGAGGTGTTCTCCAAGTTGAAAATAAAAAACTCTTAAAAATTACAGAAGTGCATGGTATAAGAAATGAAGGAAATTCCATTAAAAGCAATGACGAATTAACGATTCCTGACAACACAGATGTCTCGATGAACCTATGGGCTCTACCCCAAAAAAGTTTAAAAATACTCGAAAAGCAATGGGATTCTTTTATCTCATCAAAACATTCAGATCCAGAAGCAGAGTTCCTTTTGCCAGCAGCACTTCAAGAGCAGCTCGAAAACAATCAGATCGAAATAGATGTGATCCGAACAACCGAGTCCTGGATCGGAGTTACAAATCCTGAGGATCTTGATGTGGCTAGAAACGCCTTAGCTGAAGTGAAATGAGAGTTGAGTAAAGATGTTTGTATTACGTTTTGACCTTCGAATTCCACCCTTTGTCACAAATCTGACCCACGCTGAACAGTATCGAGAATTTTTGAGAATGGTTGAGTGGTCTGATGACAAAGGCTTCGCGGCTGTCGTCCTTTCAGAACACCATGGCACCGAGGATGGATACATGAATTCACCTCTGTTATTAGCAGGGAGTGTTTTGGGAAGAACCAGCAATGTCTTTTGTTCAGTTTCAGCGTTACTTTTACCCCTTCATGACTCTCTAAGAATAGCTGAAGAAATAGCAACTATAGATCTCATAGCACCAGGGAGATTCAATGTCGTTATAGGGGTTGGCTACAGAGAGTCGGAGTTTGAGATGTTCGGTAAAAACAGAAAAACTCGTGGCAAGGACACTGAAGAAGGCATAAGGACAGTTCTCACAGCTCTAAAGGGTAAACCTTTTACATATAACGGAAGAGAGGTGCTTATTACGCCTCAGCCTGTTTCAGATCCGAGCTCTTTGATTTCTGTTGGGGGTTCCGTAGAAATTTCAGCCAAAAGAGCGGCGAGACTTGGATTATCTTTCGTACCGGCAGTACGAGATGAAAATCTGGAATCTGTTTACTATGAAGAAGCAAAAGCTGTCGGTTATGAAAACCCTATGTGCATGATGCCATCGGGCCCAGGCATGGTGATTGTCACTGAGGACCCTGAAAGAACATGGAATGAGATCGGAGATAACCTCATATATGACGCGATTAGCTATGCGGCATGGCAATACAAAGATCAACGGTCTTCTTGGCACATAGAAGGAACAAGTATCGAAGAGCTCAAAGCGGGTGGTCAGCATTTGATTGTCACACCAGATGAATGTGTGGATCTAGTAAAAACGAACGGGGCGGCAGTGTTGCATCCGTTAATAGGGGGTATCGATCCAAGTATTGGATGGGAAAGTTTGGAACTAGTAGCTAATAAAGTAATTCCAACTTTAAATTGATTTCATGTGTGAATTTAATTTGAGCTTTTAGGAGTAAGCATGAGCGACTTAAACGTAGAAAAAGATGGATCTATTCTAGTTTTAACGATGAATAGACCAAAAAGGCAAAATGCAATGACCCTTCCAATGTTTGCACGACTCGCTGACGCATGGGAAATGATAGAAAATGACCTAGATATTAGGGTTTGTGTTTTGACAGGCGCCGATGGAAATTTTTCTTCAGGAATGGATTTGCGTTCTCTCTCAGGTGACAGTGATGAAACCGATGACTATGACGTTAAAAAACGCATGGAAGAAGAAGGCACTGATTTTATTTATCAGGGTTTATTGAAAACCAGACATCCAAGAGTTCCATTAATTGCAGCTGTGGAAGGTAACGCAATTGCTGGAGGGACTGAGATTCTCCAGGGTACAGATATTAGAGTTGCTGGTAGATCTGCTGTTTTTGGAGTATCTGAAGTCAAGTGGTCCTTATATCCCATGGGAGGATCAGCGGTTCGCCTACCAAGGCAAATACCTTTTACAGAAGCAGCTGACATACTTTTAACAGGAAAACATATAAACGCTGAAGAAGCTAAAAACCTAGGTTTGATAGGTCACGTGGTGGAAGATGGTAAAGCTATGGAAAAATCGATGGAAATAGCTAACAAGATTTGTGAAAACGGTCCACTAGCTGTCGAAGCGGTCCTGAAAACAATGAGAGAGACAACAGGCATGACAGAGGAAGAAGCATTTGAATTCGAAAATCCAATTGGTAAGGCTGTTTTTGAATCGCAGGATGCAAAAGAAGGTCCCAAGGCATTCTCTCAAAAACGAACACCAGAATTCAAACGTCTTTAACTAGAAACGGTTGCTACCTTTTTCAAACCCAGGAAGTTGCGACTGGATTTTAAAACCCATTTTTGTTGCTTCTTCTAAAATCAGGTGTTCGCATGACTCCCAATCATGAGCTCTGATCCCGTCTACTTCCTGATTGTACGGAGCATCAAAAATTATGACTCTATTACCGGTTGATTCAAGCGCTTCGATGTTGTGAGGAGCGTCATCGATGTACAGGTGTGCACCGACCTGAGGTTTATCACCAAGAAAGCAAATATCTCTATAAGGTATTTTTGCCTCATCCAGCCACTCGACCGTATCAACTACGGCTTTTGCGTGGGTCCAGTTGACATATAGACGATGAGTGATAATGCGAATCCAAACACCTGCATCAGAGAGTCGCCAGAGAACTTCGGCAGCTTTATCCATAGTCGGCATTTGCCGCATCATGTTGTATTCATCTACCGCCAGATGGTGTAGTGCGCGATATTCATCAGTATTCAGCCCCCACTCGCTGAAATCCCAGGACCGTTTAAGTGGAAGATCTGCTTGATCTACACCGAGTTCTTTAGCAGCGATTTCTCTGAATGCAGTTGTATAGTCAGCGCATACACCATCTAGGTCCACACCTAACACGAAAGGTGTTTCTATTTTTTGATTTAGAGCAGAATCCATATCAGCCTGCTGTTAGTCCACCATCGACGGTAATTACCGCTCCATGAATTCGCCGTGCATCATCTGAAACTAAAAATGAGATCACATTTGCAATTTCTTCAGGTTCAGCCATTCCGCGAAAACCCATGTAAGGCTTTATCAAGTTCATGTCCACATCGTCGGGTATCGAATAATTGTCAACAAGTTTAGTATTGACACTTCCGGGTGCTACAGCGTTAATTCGTATGTTTGACTTAATGTATTCCATCGCCATTGATTTAGTCATAGAGATAACAGCACCTTTAGTGGCAGAATAAGCGACTGTATAGGCCTGACCCATCAAACCTGAACAAGAAGCAACATTGACTAGAGAACCATTAGTTTTTATTAGGTGTGGTATAGCGGCTTGAGAGCACCAGAACACACCCGAAAGGTTTACGCCAAGCATTTGATTCCACGACTCTTCAGAAACCTTGGTCATATGTTCACTTCTGGCTATTCCAGCGACATTAGCTAGTACGTCAATTCGACCATTCATTTCGAATATTTTTTCAATTGTCGTGTGACACTCATTTCTAGAAGAAACATTCGTAGTGTAAATATCGCATTCATATTTTTCGATTGATGGAGAGTGCGCCAACTCCTCAAGACCTTCGGTGTCAATATCTAGGGCGGAAACTCTAAATCCCTGCTCCAGTAGAGTTATTACAGTGGCTTTCCCGATTCCGGAAGCAGCCCCCGTTACCACAGCGATTTTAGTTTCAGTTTTAGTCATAAAGAGTTTTTGCTTTCCCTGATAAACCGTAGTCTTCAGATCAGTATGAGTGAAGTATCTTCACTTACTTTAAACAATCAGAAAGTAGAAATAATGTACGAGGAACTGGTCGAACTGAATGAAGCAACAAGACGCCTCATGAAAGCGGTTCGTCTTATGGAGGCGCCAGGAGCGGTAGTTAAAGAGTTGAGCGAGAAAGTGACCTCGCTCGCCACGGATGCTGAAAAGTACAGCTATACAGGAGTCACAGCACAGGGATCCTTAAAAAACGACCAAAATCCGGTAGAAAGAGGAAATCAAAACCCATCTGATTTTTTTCCTTATAGCCCTGCTGTCGGTCCTTTGAATCCGATATCCCCACCACTTAAAACACAAGTCATTGATGGAGTTGATTACAAGGAAGTTATTGCTACAGGAAAACTCGATGGTGTGTATGTAGGACCTCCTGAGCTTGTCCAAGGGGGAGTTATTGCTTTGCTTTTTGATGACATCATGGGAAGCGTTTTGGTAGTTAACGACTGTGGAGCTATGACTGGCACTTTAGAAATCAAATATGAATCGCCCACTCCTATAGACAAGGAGTTGCGATGGGTAGGCAGGATTGAAAAAGTAGAAGGTAGGAAAATTTTTGTTTCAGCTGAACTTTGGGAGAGTGAAACAAGAAAAGCTACCGCTAAGGGAATTTTCGTGAAAGTTGCGATGTTAAGTTAAAAAAACCCCGCCACCGAAGTGGCGGGGTTTTTAAAGTTATTTTCACTTAGCGGGCAACGCCTTTGCCAAGTGCTGAAATAGCTGCATTCCCAACTGGAATAAATGCACAAATTGCAAGTGCTGTACCTAATTGAGAACCAAATTCTCCCATTGAGAGAATTTCTGTTGAAGCTCCATAGTCCATACCACCTAGATCGGTGATAGCAACGAAGAGCCATGCCCAAATCAAGTTAAGATTTGGGCCGATTATAGGAAGTCCTTTAAGCATTCCATTAACACCTGCGGTGTCGAGGATGCTGTCAAGAACTGCAACTACACCCTGGAAGAGCATTCCTAGAATGATCAGAGTGAGAATTGTTGACATCATGGAGAGGTACCCCTTTTATAGTTGTAACTCGATCGGCCTCACCGGACCAATCGAACTGTCAAATGTTAAATTAGAAGAATCCAACACTCTGGTGGTGGATCCTGCTTAATCTTTTCGTAATATTTCCGAAATTTCAAGATTTTCTACAAAACATACAGTATTATTGCCGGTTTATGCGAAATATCAGTGTTTTTAAAGGGAAAAAAGGCTCGAATAAAGCACTTAAACCGTTAGCAGTTATGCTTTTTTTCCTGATTTCAGCTTCTTTTCTCGCCCCTGATGTAGTGCAAATTTGGGCTTCAACTCAAAAAAATGATTGGAGACGTGATTTAGCACAAGAATGGTCAGAACCAGTGGGTGATTTGAGCAGAAAAACCAAAATTAGTGAAATACGTGAAATTTCAGAGCGAATAATTGAAAATTCTAAAACAGAAGAAACCATTAAACCTTTGCTGATGCCAACTAAGTCGACAGTGAGAGTTAACGATCCGTTTGAAACAGAAACATCTGAGCAAAAAACTACAAACCCTGTAACAACTAACATGAGTACAGCCCCAACTTATTCAGAGACCACGGTCGTGGGTACCACAGTTTTAGAAAGTTCTGATTCCATGGTTCTTCCTGTAGGTACAAGCACGATTCCGTTAACAACAACGACGGTTGTTCTTATCGAGGATTACACAAAGCCCGTAAGAGAAGGCACTTCGGGAGAACCCATAAAGATCCTCGCGGTGGGAGATTCACTTATGCTTGATTTTCAATATGGGTTGGAAAGAGTTCTGGAACCACGAATCGATGTCGAATTAGAGGGTAGAGGTGCGCTTGGTTTTGGTTTCACAGTTCCTCATTGGGATTGGGAGGATGATGTAATACCTGACTACAACTTGATGGTAGGAGAAGTTAGGCCGGATGTTGTGGTAGTCATGATCGGCGCAAATGAATTTCAAGGTTATGCAATAGAAGGGGAAGATCTAGACCCAGGTTCTGCTAGGTGGAGAGAGGTATTGACAGAGAGGGCACATGATGCAATCTCTCATTGGTTGGCAGACGGAGCTTATCTGTATTGGTGGTCGACTCCGAAAATGTCTGATCCATCCTTTTTGGTTGATGATTTGAACAGTGTCTGGGAAGAGGTTGTCAGCGAATGGAAGTCGAAAGCTGAAATGGTTGACAGTATGAAAGTTTTAGGTGATGAAGAAGGCGAATTCAAATGGAACATGGAGATGCTTGACGGCTCCATAATTCCCCTCAGGAAAGAGCATGGTGTGCATTTCTTCGAAGTAGGAGCGGACGCTCTTTCCAGAGACTTCGAACAGCTACTAATAAAAGACGGATGGTTGAAAAATCTGAGCTCGGTTTCTTAATCTTTTTTCTCTAATTTTTCTTTCAGTAGGGCTATCTCTTCTACGAGAACTCTTATCCGGTTTTCCATACGCGAGAGTTCATAAGAAAAATGCATGGCTAATAGGAGCAGGAAACCTATAGCTAAAAGAAGGAAAAGGGTTGGCTGGTACCAGATGTCGAGTTTTTCTGCTGTCCAGTCAAGTATTTGAGGAACTGCTGAAATCACTGCTAGAGCGCTACCAACAGTGAGCCACAATATTGAGTATTTGGCTTTAAGCACCTTAAGGCGAACAAGTCTTACAATCAGGAAAAAAGCTCCTACTGCAAGAGCAGCTATCAAAATGTGTGTTGCAGAACTCATTGAGCGTTTCCTTTCATTTTTTTTCGAGAACCCACGAAGATAACTATCAAAAGCCTCAAGAAATAATAAAGTAGACGAAAGTTGCGATTGGAAGGTTGCCCAGCGGATCTTTCACGCATTTGAACTGGAATTTCTACAACATTAAAACCGTTTTTAACTGCGATTAGTATTGCCTCCACCGAGTCCATGTATTCCAGTGGGTACTCCTCTGCAAAGAGTTCTATTACTGGGCTTCTAAAACCTCGAAAACCTGAGGAAGTGTCTGTAAATTTTTGCCTTGTATAAACTCTCACGAGAAAGCGAAGAACACTCATTGCAGTTTTTCTACTGTGACCTATTTCGTATGAGTGCTCTCCAGAGAATCTACTACCAATGACCATGTCGGCTTTTTCAAGTTCAGAGAGCAGTAAAGCTATTTGTGTTGGGTTATGTTGACCATCAGCATCAAACTGATAAGCACGATCGATTTTGTTTTCTTTGCAATATCGAAAACCTAAACGTAATGCGCCTCCGATTCCTAGATTGAAAGGCAGGGAAAGGCAGACGCAGTCAAATTTTTTCGCTATTTCAGGGGTTTTATCCGTGGAGCCATCATCAACTACAATTATGAGGTGCTCCGGAAAAATTTGTTGAATTTCTACTAGCACATCCGGAAGCGACTCTGCTTCATTAAAAGCGGGAATGATAGCTGCAGTTCTCATAAAAAGAACAG
>PBLL01000032.1 GCA_002721755.1 Actinomycetota bacterium | reverse complement strand
ACCCATGGGCCCTGAACTTTTTGTTGGTTAACATAAGTTCATGGAAACTACTCAAGAAAATAAGGGATCACCGATACTTTCGGTAGAGAATCTTGAAGTTGTTTATAACGAAGTAGTGCTCGTTCTTCGCGGCATTTCTATGAATGTTTCAGAAGGTGAAATTGTTGCTCTTTTGGGTGCAAATGGTGCAGGAAAGACAACTTTATTGAGATCGATAACAGGTTTATTGGAAATTCATAGAGGTCGGATCACAAAAGGTTCAGTTTCTTTTCTGGGAGAAAAAACAAATAGATATGACCCTTCAAAATTGGTTCGTCTAGGCCTTTCGCAAGTTATGGAAGGAAGAAGAATTTTTGCGGAGTTGACAGTTGAAGAAAATTTACGAGCAGGAGCATACACGGTTACTTCAAAACAGAAAATCGCAGAAGCACATGATCGTGTTGTGAGTCTTTTCCCAGTTTTAGCTGAGCGTTCACGTTCAGTTGCGGGTTATCTTTCAGGTGGAGAACAGCAAATGTTAGCTATAGGTAGGGCATTGATGACTTCTCCAAGGCTGCTGGTACTTGATGAACCTTCTCTGGGTTTGGCACCACTACTTGTTCAACAAATAAGAGACATAATCGAAACTGTGAATAAACAAGGAACAAGTGTTTTATTGGTAGAGCAAAATGCGACTATGGCACTTTCAATAGCTGATCGAGGATATGTACTTGAAAATGGGAGAATTGTCCGTGACGGATTGAGCGGTGAACTATTGCAAGATGATGATATAAAAGAGTTTTATTTGGGTGTTGGCGAAGCAGGACGACGCTCTTTTAGAGACGTAAAAACCTACCGTCGTAGAAAAAGATGGAGTGCTTGATGAATTCCTCAACAATTCTTGATTTCAGTCAAGTGACACTTCGTTTTGGAGGGGTGACCGCCCTTGAGGACGTGAGCTTTCGAGTTGAATCTGGAGAACTTTTCGCGATAATTGGTCCTAATGGTGCTGGGAAAACATCGATTTTTAACTGTATAAATGGTGTTTATAAACCACAGACAGGTTCAGTTCTGTTTGAAGGTAGAGAATTGATAGGTGAACGACCTGTCAATGTGGCACGGCAAGGTGTAGGTAGAACTTTTCAAAACCTTGGATTATTTATGAATTTGGATTTAATAGACAACTTATTACTTGGTCGCCATCTTCAAATGAAGACGGGTTTTTTTTCAGGTGCTCTTTGGTGGGGTCGTGCTAAAACTGAAGAATTAAATAATCGCCAAAAAATTGAAACAATTATTGATTTACTCGAGCTTCAACCTTATCGATATCAACCAGTTGGTCTGCTTCCTTATGGAATCCAAAAACGTGTTGAATTAGGACGTGCACTCGCGATGGAGCCTCGAATCCTTCTTCTAGATGAGCCTGTTGCAGGAATGAACCTTGAGGAAACTGAAGATATGGCTAGATACATTCTTGAAATCAATAATGAACTAGGAGTTTCTATTTTGCTTGTTGAGCATGATATGGCAATGGTGATGGATATTGCAGACCGTGTTATGGCACTTGATTTCGGACAAACAATTGCGACTGGTTCACCGAAAGACGTACAAAATAATCCTCGTGTTATAGCCGCTTACTTAGGGGAAGCTTCGTGAATTCAAGAAAACTAGATGAACCTACTAATGAAAAAAAAGAATTAATAAGTTTGCCTGCCAAACTATTTGAACATGCACAAATACGTTCGAATAATGTTGCAATTCGACATAAAAAGTTTGGTATTTGGCGAGAGTTCACCTGGGGAGAATATTTTGACATAGTTAAGTCGGTTTCATTTGGTTTGTATGAACTTGGAGTTAGAGACGGTGACAAAGTTGCGATCCATTCAGAAAATAGACCTGAGTGGGTTTTTGCAGATTTGGGTGCACAAACACTGGGTTCGGTTTCAGTCGGAATTTACCCCACGAGCCCAGCGGCGGAAGTCGAATACCTTCTGAGTCATTCTGAAGCTTCTGTTCTAATTGTTGAAGATGAAGAGCAACTTGACAAGGCGTTAGAAGCGTGGGACCGGTTAGAAAAGTTACAGAAAATAGTTGTTATTGACCCAAGAGGTGTAAACACGATTGATGACCCAAGAATAATAACTTTTCAAGAGTTGCTTGATTTAGGTGACTCTGTTGATGGACAAAGTTTTGAGAAAATGATTCAGACTATAGCTCCTTCTGAAACTGCGATTATCGTCTACACATCAGGCACAACAGGTCCTCCAAAAGGCGCAATGATCACGCATCAAAATTTGAGGTTTGCTGCAATTTCATGGGGTGGTGTTTATGAATTCCGTAAAAATGATGAAGTTCTCTCATATCTCCCCTTGTGTCATGTAGCAGAAAGGGTTATATCAGTTGCCAATGGTGTATATCACGGTTACGTCGTGAACTTTGGTGAAGACACAAATTCATTTTTGGAAGATCTTAGAGAAGTGCAACCAACTTTTTTTCTAGGTGTTCCGCGTGTATGGGAAAAAATGCTGGCATCTATTCAAATACGCTCGAATGATGCCACATGGTTCAAACGTACTTTGTTTAATTTTTGGATTAAGCAAGGAGGTTTGATTCTGCAAAGACGCCTGAAGGGCAAAGGTACTTTTGCTGACTCAATATGGTTTGGACTCGGCTGGCTATTTGTCTTTAGGTCATTGAAGAAAAGAATTGGGATGATGAGAGTTCGTGAAGCTCTATCTGGTGCTGCACCGATCGCTCCTCAGGTGCTTGAATTTTTGATGTCAGTTGGAGTTCCTGTTCGTGAAGGGTACGGAATGACTGAAAATACGGCTGTTGCAACTATTGTTCCATCCGATGAATTACGTTTAGGTTCTGTTGGTAAATCACTACCTAATTCAGAGGTACGTATAGCTGAAGATGGAGAGATACTTACTCGTTCAGATGCAACATTTAACGGGTATTTCAAAAACCCTGAAGCAACTAAAGAAACGATTGTAGATGGCTGGTTACATACTGGTGATATAGGCCATATGGACGAATTTGGCCATTTATGGATTACAGATCGAAAAAAAGACATCATCATCACTGCTGGAGGGAAAAATCTTTCACCATCTGAAATAGAAAATCGTATAAAGGTTTCCCCATACATTAGAGAAGCCATGGTTATCGGAGATAGACGTAAATACCTGACAGCACTAATTGGGATTGAAAGTGACACTGTTGGAGATTGGGCAACACGGCAAGGCATTCCTTACACAACTTATGAAGACCTGTCTTCTAAAGACGAAGTAAATGAATTAGTTTCTGGAGTTATTAATGATGCAAATAAAGATTTTGCTCAGGTGGAAACCATCAAATATTTCAAACTTTTGCCAATAGAGCTTGATCACGAAGACGGTCAGCTCACTGCTACACAAAAAGTAAAACGCGCGACTCTTACTGAACAGTTCGCTGAATTAATTGAGAGTATGTACTAATGGATCAACTTTTGCAAGGCGTATTTGACGGCATAGCTCTTGGGGCAAGATATTCGTTGATTGTTCTTGGTTTTGTTGTCATCTATCGAGCAACTGGCATCATAAATTTCGCTCAAGGAGGCTTTTTGTTGATAGGTGCATTTTTGACATATAACTTCAGTCAAACATGGGGATGGAACTTCTACCTATCGTTATTCCTTTCAATGATAGTTACTTCAATTATTGCAGTTCTCATTCAGTTGCTACTTTTGCACCGTTCATTAAAAGAGATTTCTGCTGGTGTTTCTTGTTTACTTTCTTGGTCAATATTTTTTTACAATGGCAATAGTCACTTGGTTTCTTTGATCACTGGGGTCTTTGTTGGGGTACTTGTTTATTTTGTAGTCCAAAGATTCGAAATGCGTTTTGGAGCAGGTCAGTCAAATGAATTACCAATATTTGGGTCAATAATCGTAACGATAGGGATACTTTTTGTTATTAAACAAGTAGTTCCATCCATTTGGGGATTTGCAGAAATAAATATGGGAGATCCATGGGGCTTTAAAATCATTAAAGTAGGGAATCTAGTTTTAACTCATGCAAAACTTTGGACGATTGCCTTAACTGCTGTTGCCCTTTTAGGTTTTTTCTTAGTTAACCGGTATACAAAAATAGGCATTGCGATGAGAGCTGCTCATTTTGACCACGAAGCTGCTTTTGCTCAAGGAATTTCATTAAAAGTTGTTTTTGCTACCGCTTTTGGCATCGCGGGTGCAGTGGCTGCATTAGCTGGAACAGTGACTGGTGTTGGAATAGCACAGTTAACGCCGAATATGGACCTAATAGTATTTCTTGCTTTTCCAGCGATGATTTTAGGTGGTTTTGATTCTCCAGGAGGAGCTGTAGCCGGAGGAATCATTGTTGGTATTATCCAAAATTTGACAAAGGTATATCAGCCTGAATGGGACCTGAACTGGTTGGGAGTTGGATTCGACAGAGTAATGGTCTTTATTGTCATGTTAATAATATTAATGATTCGACCATATGGACTTTTTGGTACTAAAGAAGTGCACAGGGTGTGAGTTGATATGTCTAATCCCTCAAAAGATTTAAAAGTTCGTTATCAACAAGATTTGATGCTATGGCGGACTCCTTTATTAAGGGTTGGTTTGATAAGTCTTTTAACCATTTATATTTTGAGCCCAATAATTTGGGAAACTTTTCCAGTAACAAAATTTTTTGATGATGTAGGACTCACGCTAACAACTCTTAATTATGCAGGCGTTTTTGCGGTAGGTGCTATTGGTCTGAATCTGCTAACGGGTTACACAGGGCAAGTTTCACTTGGTCATTCGGTTTTCGTAGGAGCCGGGGCTTATTTCACTGCTTACGCGGGTTCAACGTGGGATTTACCTTTCATAGTTTGGTTACCAGGTTCACTTTTGGTTGGTTTTTTAATTGGTTTCATAGTGGGTCCACTAGCTCTTCGGCTTCGCGGGAATTATTTAGTTGTAGTTACTTTGGGTTTGGTTTTCCTAGGTGATCATATTTTTAGAAATTGGAAATCAGTTACTGGTGGGAGTACAGGAGTTTCGGTTACTGGAGCTTCATTAAAAATTGGTCCCATTGATTTTAGAAATTTGGAAATTTTTGGACGTGAGTTTGAAAAATCTCAGTCTTTTTTCTGGCTGATTTGGGGATTTGTCGCGATCGTAGCATTGTTAGTGAAAAATATTGTTAGAACAAGACCAGGACGAGCATTACAAGCAGTGAGAGATCGCGATATCGCAGCTGAAATTATTGGTGTGGATCTTTTGCATTACAAAACAATGGCATTTGCAATTTCGAGTTCAATTGCTGCTCTTGCTGGTGCTCTTTTTGGAGTTTTGCAGTCATTTATAAGTCCTATTGATTTTGGATTATTAGTAGCGATCCAATACATAGCCATAATTATTTTAGGAGGAATGGGAACAATCCATGGATCTATAATCGGTGCTTTTGTTCTGGGTAGTCTTCCTCGTTTTGTTGAAAATATTTCTCGCGATTATGACCTTCCAGGTGTAAGTGGAGATCAAGGCGGAATAGGTGGCATGATTTCTATATCTTCATTAAATCACATCATTTATGGAATTTTAATAGCTGCCTTTTTACTACTTGAACCTCGAGGTATTGCCGGTATATGGATGCGTGTAAAAACTTATTTTAAAACCTGGCCGTTTTCTTATTAGGAAGTTTTCCGTGTAGTCATACCAATGTAAGACTCGCGAGAATGATTGAAATAGTTTTAGTTAGGAAGAGTTATGAGCAAAATTCGATATGGACCCCGATCCAAGGAAGCAATTCGAAATAGAGAACTAGAAGCAACAGGTCGAGAAACTTGGTCTGATTCTCTAGAAGCTGTGTATGAAACCGATCCTGAAATAATTTCTGAAGTTCTCCCTCCACCTTTAGAACCAGGACCTGAACCGCTAGTAAGACTTAATATTTCAACGGTCACTATGCCAGGTGATTTGATATTTGGAGCAGGCTGGTTTGGAGTTCAAGCATGTCACGGTGATGTTTTGGGAGAGTACCCACTTTTAATGCCTATGACCACAGAACAAGCCACGGTTGGTGGACGCGAGACATTTGGTGAGCCAAAAAAGATTGCAGAGATCCAAGCAGAACGAAAAGGTGATGATATTCACAGCACAATAAAACGTTTAGGTTTTACTGTTGCTGAGATAAGAGGCAAAATTATTGGTGAGCGAGACCCGATATCAAATGAGAGAATTGATTTTTATTTCAAGCTTTTTCCATCACCTGAAGGACCAACCAAACTTGACGGAGATCCGTTTATTGTTCATTCAAAAAAATCTTCAAGGGAACGAAAAGCAGAAGTTGTAGAAGGTGAAGTTGTTTTGGGTGATTCACCACTAGACCCAGTTTCGGATTTACCGGTAAGAAAACTAATTTCAATTACACTTTCTCAGCGCGCAACTGTAGTGAATGCTCGGACTGTAGGAACTGTTCCTGCTGAAAATTTGATACCTTTTGTCCATCAGCGTTATGACGACCTTTCAGTTTTGGGAGTGAAAGATCGTGACGAATAAGGAGAGCAAATGTCAAGAGAAGTGAGTACAGGAGAAGAACCGTATTTAATTGTTTCTTCTGACACACATGCAGGACTTCAGTGCGAGGACTATCGACCATATCTCGAATCGTCTCTCCATGAAGAGTTTGATAAATATGTCGAAGAACGACATGAGCATCGACGGATAACTGAAGAGATTAATGCTGAATTTATAGAGAAATGGGAAGGAGAGAATGAAGAAGGGTTAAGGGGGGCTTATGACTCTTCCGTTCGAAACGGGGTGATGGATGCCGATGGGATTTCCGGCGAAATAATTTTTGCTGATGGCGATGCTGTTACGGGACAAGAATCTCCACCTTTTGGGGCTGGGTTAGCTGCCGGTCAAATTACAGATTCAAAACTTGCGTTCGGTGGAGCCAGAGCACATAACCGTTGGTTAGAGGAGTTTTGTGGAGATGACCCTGTAAGACGTGCTGGAATTGCCTTAGTGCCAATAACACATGATGTAGATGAAGCTGTAAAAGAAATAGAAGCACTTGCTGAAAAACCTGGAATTTATGGTGTGATGGTTCCCACCATGTGGCATGGTTTCCCCGCTTATGGTTCTGATCACTACGACAAAGTTTGGGCTGCATGTAGTGAAACTGGTCTTGTAGTTCACACACACTCTGGAGAAGCAGATTTTCCAAGCTATGGGGAAAATGTTGCTATGTATATCAGTGAGGTTCCTTTCTGGACGCACAGAATTCTTTGGCAACTTTTGTTTTCAGGAAAGTTCGATCGTTTTCCCGGTTTGAAATTTGCAGTGGTTGAATGTGGTTCATTCTGGATTGGAGATATTTTGTGGAAAGCTGACATTAATTTTGGTGGCACAAACAAAATAAAAAAAATGGGTTCAAGAATGAAGGGGTTGATATCACGTCTCCCTTCGGAATATTTTGGAACGAATGTTTTCATAGGGGCTTCAACTATGTCACGTGAAGAAATTAGACGCCGTCATGTAAATGGGATAGACGCTTTAATGTGGGGTACCGATTATCCACATCCTGAAGGGTCTTGGCCAAACACGGTTGAACGACTAGAGAATGATTTTCGAGATGTTTCAATTGAAGACACACGTCGATTGCTTGGAATTAATGCTGTTGAATGTTATGGACTTGATTTTGAAGGGCTAAATGCTGTTGCAAGTCGCGTTGGTCCAACCCCAAAACAACTTAATCAAGATCCTGAGTTAAGAACTTCTGACAATGCACTACGTGAAGCTCGTTGGTGGCTTGATGAATATGGTTGTGAATTACAGTACTGAGGATTTTTATGGATGAACATCATGTAATAATTTCAGCTGATAGTCATTGTGGTGCAGATTTACGTCAATACAAAGATTATCTTGATGCAAAATATCACAATGAGTTTGATGAGTGGGCAGATGTTATTGAAGCCAATCAAGTCAAAATGGATGAACTATATGCTGGCTTAGAGAAATCACCCCGAAATGTTGGCGTCGGTGGAGATCCTGAACTGGATGCGGATCGCAATTTTTCAAGTTCACGACGTTTAAGAGAACAAGAGGAAGATGGTGTCGCGGCAACGGTATTATTTCCCAACACTACACCCCCCTTTGCTCCCCCTGCTGCTAGTCCGTTTGAAGCGCCTCCTTATAGTGATGACTTTGAAAAAAGATGGGCTGGGTTAAAAGCTCACAACCGTTGGTTGGCAGAGTTTGTTTCGGAAGCACCGGAAAGAAGGGCAGGAGTAGCACAGATTTTTCTTGGAGATGTTGAGGGCTCAGTAGCAGAAATTGAATGGGCGGCTAATCAGGGTTTACGAGGAGGAATTTTGGTTCCAGGAGCCCCTCCCGACTCACCTTTTGAACCTTTATATTCACCGACTTATGAACCAATCTGGTCTGCTGCTGCAGATTTTGAAATGCCTCTAAATCATCATGCAGGGGGAGCGACGCCCGATTTTGGATCCTATTTTCCTGCCTCATTAGCCGTTTTTATGATTGAAGTTACGTGGTGGAGCCAAAGAGCTCTTTGGCATTTGATGTTCAGTGGGGTTTTTGAACGACATCCAAGCTTGCAGTTTGTCAATACTGAAACTGGTACTGCATGGCTACCTGACACATTAGAGAAACTTGACTCATTTTATGAACGAATGAAATATGGAAAATATGGTTCGGAAACTATTTTTGGAGGAATGGCTGTTGAACAACTATCTCTCAAGCCAAGTGAATACTGGCAGAGACAGTGTCACATCGGAGCAAGCTTTCTAAGGCCAACCGAGGCCCATTTATGTAAAGAAATTGGTATCGATAAAATTATGTGGGGATCTGATTATCCCCATACTGAAGGTTCATATCCATACACTCGTGAACATCTTCGGTTAACTTTTGCTGACTTTTCAGAAGAAGATGCAACGCAAATCTTGACTAATAATGCTGCCCGTTTGTATAAGTTTGATGTTGAAGCCTTACGACCTTTGGCTAAAAAAGTTTGCCCTACTAAAACTGAGGTAGCGACACCAATTAACTATTCAGAAATAGCTGAAGATGCAAAAGGTTGTCCCGGTATGAACCCGTTGAACCAAGTGCAAAAAGTATGAATTTAAAACCATTAGAACTAAAAAGTGGAATAGCTGTTGTCACAGGTGGTGCAAACGGAATAGGCAAAGGAATCGTAAAGGCTCTTCTTGAAAAAGAAATGAAAGTAGTTATTGCTGATATCGAACAGTCTGTGCTTGATTCAACAGTGGAAGAATTTTCAACTTTTGGTGAGGTATACGGTTATTCAACCGATGTAAGTGATTATTCTTCAGTTGAATCATTAGCAGATTATGTTTTCTCAACTTTTGGAAAATGTACTTTATTGTTTAATAATGCGGGGGTAGGTTCTGGCGGCGGGGGTAAAGCATGGGAACACGAACCAAATGATTGGAAGTGGTGTTTTGGTGTAAATGTTTTTGGGATGTCTAATGGAGTAATGTCCTTTGTCCCTCGAATGCTTGAATCAAATCAATCAGGTCATGTGATTAATACGTCTTCAGGTGATGGTGGCTTTGCACCAGTTCCAATGGCTTCTGTTTATGCATCAAGTAAAGCTGCAGTCAGTTGTTTTACCGAAGCTTTACAACATCAACTTCTATTAGAGGACCAAAACATAGGAGCTTCTATTTTTTATCCCTCAGGTGGTCTAATGAACACAGGTCTTTTCAATTCTCAAAGAAATAGACCGAGTGATTTGGAACGAGTCAAAAATCCGAGTAGACGCAAACCGATGAGTTTCGATGAGTTAAAAAGCATGTTGGAAAAATCAGGTCGTGATATAAAAGTCGCAGATCTTGATGATTTAGGCAGATTCGTAGTCAAATGTGTTGCCAGTCGACAATATTTAATAGCAAAAGATTTAGATGAAACTGTCGAGCTGCTTCATCGAAGAGCTGATGCGATAGGACGTTTTGAAGTTCCACCACACCATGAAATGGGCATTTGATTTTCTATAGCTGGCGGAAGGTGTGGGATTCGAACCCACGGTGACCCGGAGGCCACAACGGCTTTCGAGGCCGCCCCATTCGTCCGCTCTGGCAACCTTCCTCGACAAAATTATGGTACTCGGGTGTTCCCGTACCAAAGTTATTGGCGACTAACTTCAAAAAAATCACTTAAAAGTTTAGAACACTCTAATGATTTAACTCCTCCAACGATTTCTGTTTGGTGATTTAGGCGAGGGTCAACCCCAAAATTGTAAAGAGTCCCTAAAGATCCGGCTTCAATATTTGGAGCTCCCCAGATAACTTTATTTACACGAGACGCCCAAATTGCTCCAGCACACATTGGGCATGGTTCTAAAGTCACTATTAAAGTTGCTCTTTCGAGTCGCCAATTTCTTTCTAATTTTGCAGCGTCACGCAAAACCAGAATTTCTGCGTGTGCAGTTGGATCATTAAATGTTTCTCTTTCATTGTGGCGACTGGCAATAATTTCTCCATCGACTTCTAGAACTGCACCGATTGGTACTTCTCCAGTATTTTTTGCATTTATTGCTTCTTTAATTGCGAGATCCATTAATTCGTCATTAGTCATATGCGCACGATAGACCGTTTTTGCAATTTTGAGACAGAGACTCTTTTAAGAAAAAGTTTTAAAGGCCTGAAAAGTCGACGATATCCTTTATTCTAGGTTCATTTGAATCTTGGAAGGTTGCGAGAGTGGACGATTCGGTCACCTTGGAAAGGTGATGTGGCCTCCGGGTCACCATGGGTTCGAATCCCATACCTTCCTCCAGACTGAAAGTAAATTGATTTTATGTATCTTGATCTCGTTTTTACGAAGACACCTTCTAGCACTAGGCTTTAGATAGATGGAATTTGCATCTCTTTATCGTAGATATAGACCTCGGTGTTTTGCAGACATGAAAGGTCAAACACATGTAGTTGCTGCTTTGCAAAATGCAATAAAACAGAATCGGGTTTTTCATGCTTATCTTTTAAGTGGTCCTAGGGGCACTGGCAAAACAACTGCTGCTCGGATTCTTGCAAAAGCATTAAATTGTGACAACACAAAAGATGGTGAACCTTGTTGCGAGTGTGATTCATGTGTATCTATTGAAAAAGGTACATCTTTTGATTTGCACGAATTAGATGCTGCTTCGAATAACAAAGTAGACGATATTCGTGATCTGTTGTCAAAAGTCGCTTTAGGAACGCCAGGACGAACAAAAGTTTACTTACTAGATGAAGTCCACATGCTCACTTCTGGAGCAGAAAATGCACTATTGAAGACACTAGAAGAACCACCTGATCATGTGATTTTTGTTATGGCCACGACAGAACCACATAAAGTTGTTGAAACAATAAGAAGTCGAGCACAACATTTAGAACTTAATTTGTTACCAACCGAACAGCTTCGTGATTTACTCAAAGAAGTCTCGCAAGACGCAGGTTTGAAAGTTGATGATGAAGGTTTCAATCAAGCTATTCGTGAAGCTAAAGGCTCAGCGCGTGACGCTCTTTCAGCACTTGACAAAATTGTTGCAGGTGGTTCAAACAGTTATAACAGCTCTATAGAAGATTTATTACATGGAATAGCTGAAAGAAACTCTGAAAAGACACTTAAAGCAATCAATGATCAAATTTCAACAGGTAAAGAACCAAGAATTATCGGGGAACATTTGCTTTCTGCGTTACGTGAAGCTTTTTTATTTTCGATGGGAGTTCCATTAAAGGGTTTAACTGATGAGGAAAAGATAAAAACTGAAAATTTTGTTGAGCAAGTTACTCCTGCTGTGATTACCCGCTCATTAGAAATACTTGGACTTGCACTTGTGGAGATGAGAAGAGCGCCGGATCCACGGGTAGATCTTGAAGTTGCTTTGGTCAAAATGACCCAGAAGGAGAGCTCGTCAGAGTCCTTTTTAATTGATCAACTAGAGTCGAGACTGGCTAATTTGGAAAAGATTATTAAGGATGTTGATTTAATTAACAACAAAAGTGCCACAAGAGATAAAGCGATGGAAGTCGCTGAACAGACAGGTGGCTCGGTTAAAGAAATAAGACCACCTTCGAATAATGCAGAGAGTAATGAAATTGATGAAACTGAACAAATAGAAAATTCTCAGAAAAGCGATTCCGGGGGAAAAGAATTTCCCACCAATCAGCAGATTATTGATTCGTGGGCAGATGAGCTACTGCCTAAACTTTCCAAAAAAGCACGAGCAAGATTTTCGGCAGGCAAACCCATAAATACTGATAAAAATGGTTTAACCATAGCTTTACCTAACGAACCTCATCTTCGACGTTGCAGTGAGTTGATAGGCGAAGTTGAAGCGGCTATTAAAAACACTTTTGGTGTTGTGATGCCGGTTTTGCTTTCAGTTGGTGACGCAGCAGTTGCTTCAGTTTCACCACCAAATCCTTCTAAACCTCCTGCACCGACGAAAACTGACGAAAACGTCAATCCTTCTGAGTTGGTTGAAGCAGATGTAACAGCTGGTTCCGCAGTTGAAAAAATTTCCCAAGCCTTTCCAGGTGCAGAAATAGTTGAACCAGAATAGCGATATATACGAAAAGGGTTTTTATGTACATTGATCCCGTTGAGGAAGTAATTGACGCTTTGGGTCGATTGCCGGGTATTGGACCTAAGTCAGCTCAGAGAATTACCTTTCACTTGATGAGACTTCCCGTTGAAGACATAGACCGTTTAACAAATTCAATTTCGTTTATGAAGGAAAAAGTTAGATTTTGTGAATCTTGTTTTAATATTTCAGAACATGAATTATGCCCCATCTGTAAAGATGTTCAACGTAACAATGGAATGCTTTGTGTTGTTGAAGAGCCCAAAGACATTGTTGCTTTAGAAAAGACATCTGAATTTAAAGGTCGTTATCATGTTTTGGGTGGCTCTATAAGTCCTATTGATGGGATAGGTCCAGAACAGTTAAAGGTTGCTGAACTTTTAAGACGAATAGAACCTGAAGAGATTAAAGAAGTCATAATCGCCATGAATCCAAATATTGAAGGTGAAGCTACTGCAATTTACATTTCTCGTTTGTTAAAGCCTTTGAGTGTAGAAGTCACAAAAATTGCAAGCGGATTACCTGTTGGAGGTGACTTGGAATATGCGGATGAATTGACGTTAGGCAGAGCATTTTTAGGGCGGCATCCTGTTATTGAGGAAGATAAAGAGTTATAAATGAACGCCTGCAACTGGCGAAGCCAGCCAGTCACAGGCGTTCCAAAGTTGGGTGGAGGGATTTTCCCAACACTTTACAATTACATTACAAGATTTACGAAAATATGACAAATTTGTTACAGACTCCTTTAAATAGCTAAAAAAGGCGTAACAATTGTAACGGAGAAACAAGTGATACTAAATCAGATTGACCATGTAGCAATAGCAGTTCATGACTTAGAAGCGGCTATTGAATATTACGGAAAAGCGTTTAATGCTGAAGTCTGCCATCGTGAAAAAGTGGAAAAAGATGCTGTAGAGGAAGCATTGATCAGAGTCGGAGAGTCTTATATTCAGCTAACAACTGGCACTACTCCGGATTCGCCGATTTCTAAATTTTTAGACAAAAAGGGAGAAGGGATTCATCACATCGGTTATCGAGTTGATGATTGTCAGGAGGCTTTGGACAGCCTTGTGGCTGCAGGTGGTAAGGCTATTGATCAAATACCACGACCTGGTTCAAGAGGTACGACTGTTGCTTTTGTTCACCCCAAGGGATCTTTTGGCACATTGATCGAATTAGTGCAAGAAAACCTAGAAGAGTAAAAATAAATGGAAGTTCATTTGGTTGATGGAACCTATGAGTTGTTCCGCCATCATTTTGCAGTCCCTTCACATAAAACTTCTGAAGGTATTGAAGTAGCTGCCACAAGAGGAGTGTTAGGAACTTTAATTAGGTTATTAGAAGATGGTGCTACTCATATTGGTGTAGCCACTGATCATGTAATTGAGTCATTTAGAAATGAATTGTTTGATGGTTATAAAACAGGAGAAGGAACACCACCAGAAATTTTGTCTCAGTTCCCGCTAGTAGAAGCTCTTATTGAAGCAGCGGGTTTCAAAATATTTCCGATGATTGAATTTGAAGCCGATGATGCCCTCGCTTCTGCTGCGCATATAGCTAGAAAAGAATCACTAGTAAACCGAGTTTTAATATGTTCTCCGGACAAAGATTTAGCACAATGTGTTACCGATGATGGGAGTGTTGTTCAGTTCGATCGAAGACAGCAATTAATTTATGACGCAGATGGAGTGAAAAAAAAATTTGGAGTAGCACCAGGCTCAATTCCAGATTTTCTTGCACTTGTAGGCGATTCAGCTGATGGAATACCTGGGCTTCCCGGATGGGGTGCAAAATCATCTTCAGTCCTGTTGGCACGTTATGAACAGATTGAACACATTCCTTTAGATGGAGACGAGTGGGATGTTCCTGTTAGGGGATCCTCCAAACTTGCTGAAACACTGTTAAAACATTTTGAAGAAGCGCAACTTTATAAGACCCTTACGATTCTTCGTAAGGATATACCTGTAATGACTGATCTTTCTGAACTTGAGTGGGTTGGCCCTAAGGAACATTTTGATGAATTATGTTTTCGACTTGATGCTTCAAGATTGGCAGAAAGAATCAAAAAAATTTCAAAGTAAATTTCAGATTTTTTAACAATTTTCAAACTTTGAAATAATCGTTGACACCGAATCAGTACGAGAAATGATTGCTCTGTCTTTCGGTTTTATAAAACCAGAAGCGGTAATTTGATCAAGTAAATCTATAAATTCTCCCCAGAATCCGTTGTTGTCAAGCAATATGACCTCTTTATATTTTTCATGGAGCTTGAGTTTTGTCCAAGTCGTAGCTTCAAAAATTTCTTCAAGAGTTCCAAGTCCACCTGGTAAAGCACAAAAAATATCTGCTCGCTCATACATAGTTCTTTTTCTTTCATGCATTGTTTCAACGATCACGAGTTCATCTAATGATGCATGAGCCATTTCTGTTTCAAGAAGATTTTTAGGTACAACACCCATAACCCAACCGTTATTTTCTAAAACAGCGTCTGCAATTAATCCCATAACCCCAATCCCGCCGCCACCGTAAACTAGACCGATTTGATTACGAGCTAGAGCTTCACCTAGTTCTTCAACGAGATCATGAACAGTGTCATCTTTACCTTCATAGGCGCCACAGAAAACTCCGAGCCATTTCTTAGGATAAATCTTATTATTCTGTGAATTGCTCATATTTTGCCTAATGTTTTTCCTTATTCTTGTAAAGTTGCCGGTTACTTGATGCTATATCCCACATGCCGGTTAACCTTTTTGCATGGCTGATTATTCAATGGCAGATCGTATTGATGATTTACGACGTCGCAAAGAGGAAGCTATAAACGCTGGCTCTGAAAGAGCCGTTGAGAGACAACACGAAAAAGGAAAGCTTTTAGCACGAGAAAGAATTGATTACCTCCTCGATCCCGATTCTTTTCATGAACTCGACATGCTAGTACGCCATCGGGCTCACGAAAGTGGGATTGAAGAAAGACCATATACAGATGGAGTTATTACAGGTTGGGGAACAATTGATGGTAGAAAAGTTTTTCTTTTCGCTCAAGATTTCACCGTTTTTGGTGGAGCATTAGGAGAAGTTTTTGCTGAAAAAATTCACAAAATCATGGACTTATCTCTTTCGGTCGGTGCGCCTTTGATTGGTTTAAACGATGGAGCAGGAGCTCGAATTCAAGAAGGTGTAGTAGGTCTAGATGGATATGGAGGAATTTTCTGGAGAAACGTTCAAGCTTCAGGTGTAGTTCCTCAAATTAGTGTGATTTTAGGTCCGTGTGCAGGTGGCGCTGTTTACAGCCCCGCTATGACTGACTTTATTTTTATGGTTCGAGAAAAGTCTCACATGTTTATAACCGGACCAGATGTTGTAAAAACAGTTACAGGTGAAGAAGTTACTTTGGAAGAATTAGGGGGAGCTTCGAGTCATTCGACAAAATCAGGCGTAGCAACTTTCGTTGGTGAAGACGAAAAACAAGTTCTTGATGAGGTTAAAAATTTGTTGTCTTATTTGCCATCTAACAATCTTGCAGAAGTTCCTGCATTTGATGTCAGTGATGAAAGGAATCGTCTTTGTCCCGAGTTGAATGATTTGTTACCAGAAAGTTCAAACCAGCCATACGAGATGAGAGAGATAATCCAGACTGTTGTTGATGATGGAGAATTTCTTGAATATCACTCTTCTTGGGCGACAAATATCGTTTGTGGTTTTTCACGTTTGAACGGTAAGAGCGTAGGAATAGTAGGAAATCAACCAATGAGGTTTGCAGGAGTGCTTGATATACAAGCATCCGAGAAAGCAGCTCGTTTTGTTCGTACTTGTGATGCTTTTAACATTCCAATAATAACATTCGTGGATGTGCCTGGTTTCTTACCTGGTGTTGATCAGGAGTACGGAGGAATTATAAGACATGGAGCTAAGTTGCTTTATGCGTATTGTGAAGCCACAGTTCCTCGAATCCAGTTGATAACACGAAAGGCATATGGGGGAGCGTATGTTGTAATGGATTCAAAGTCGGTGGGATCAGATCTTTCACTTGCATGGCCGACTGCAGAATTAGCTGTTATGGGACCGCAAGGGGCAGTAGAAATTATTTACCGCCGTGAATTGCAAGAAGATAAGAATCCGGAATTAAAACGAAATGAGTTAGTTGAGGACTATTTAGAACGCTTCGCAAATCCCTATGTAGCTGCTGAACGAGGCTTTGTAGATGATGTAATAGATCCAGCTGATACGAGAATTCGCTTAATTGATGGATTAGAAATGTTGGCTTCCAAAAGAACTGAAACCCCACGACGTAAACATGGGAATATTCCTCTTTAGGAAACTATGAAAGTTTTTCATCTCGAAGCAGAAGGTGCTTCGCCTGAAGAGTTAGAAGCAATTAAGGTTGCAATTGGTGAAATCGCATCTGAGATTTTTTCTCTTGATGCTCGTAGTTCTTCACAATTTGAGTCAAAAGAGTGGAGATTTTCTGGTAGATGGTGGTTAGAGCCGGATAGCGGCACGCATCAAATCGGGACATGGGGACAGTAAGAATTTTTTAAACAAGGTGGATTCTAATCAAGTTCGATATTCACTGATCGGATAAGAATCTGTCTTATTGGACCACCTCCATAAGGAGAGTTCTCATCTTTCTCATAGAGGTTCATCATCGTTTTGAGAATAGACAATCCGTTTTCATCGGTTTCACCAAAAACTATGTAGCTGCCTTGATTATCTAGAAGACTGACTTCTTCACCTGTCGAGAAAAAGAACTGTGCTCCAGAACTATTTAATCCAGGTGAACGAGCCATAATAAGTTGGCCAGCTGAATATGTGAAAGGACCTTTTACACCACCATTACTTAGTGGTAAGAAAAGCCCACCTTCGTCTGGAATTGTGTAGCCAGGTCCTGGATCTGACCAATCATTAGTATGGGGCGAACCACCTTGGATTATTCCTATAGATGGGTCAAGACGAAAAAGAAGAGTATTGTCGTAGTAACCGTAGTTTGCTAATACAACAAAATTGTTTGTTGTATTAGGTGTCAAGGAAGTATTCAAAGTAACGCTGATTTCACCTTCCGTTGTGTCAAAAACTGCTGTGTATTTTTTGTTTACGTCAATACAACGCGGAGGGGCACTTAAAAAGTCAATAGTTCTTGGAGACGATTTATCAATTCCTGGGCAAATGGTTGCTACGTCTACAACAGAAAATTCGTTGTTACCATTTTCGTCAGAGTCAGAATTTGAGAAGACAAGAGCGATTCCACTTCCTATAAGAACAAAAACGAGAAGAGCCGCAGTAATTCTCGTTTTATTTGAATGGCTTACATTGTTTCGTATCGGTCGTCGAGTTTTCTTAACCATAAATGAATCATATTGACTCAAGTTGTTTTAGCAATATATTAATTGCAGCTAATGTGATGCTTTAGGTCCGCTAGCGTAGAAGATATGGGTTTACTGATTCAAAAATTTGGTGGGACTGCTGTTGGTGATCCTGAACGAATTAAAGCTGTTGCAGATCACATAGCAAGAACAGTCAATACTGGTGAACAGGTAGTAGTAGTTGTTTCTGCTATGGGTAAAGAAACCGACGAATTGCTTCGCTTAGCTGAAGATGTATCTGTGAAGAGACCCGGACGTGAAATGGACATGCTCATAACTGCAGGTGAGCGGAAAGCCATGTCTTTGTTATGTATGGCTTTACATGATCTTGGAGTTGATGCTGATTCATTTACAGGAAGTCAAGCAGGTTTTTTGACTGACACAAATCACCAAAATGCTAAAATTATTGAGGTAAAACCTGAACGTATAAAATCAGCATTATCTGAGGGAAGAGTTCCGGTGGTCGGAGGTTCTCAGGGTGTCTCAGTTGAAAATGATGTAACTTTTTTAGGCAGAGGAGGATCTGATACTACAGCAGTTGCTTTGGCTCATGCAGTTGGAGCCGATGCATGTGAGCTATATACAGACGTAACTGGTGTATTTACGACTGATCCACGTGTGGTGCCATCAGCTCGACTTATGCCAAACGTGTCTTTTGATGAACTTTTAGAAATGACTGCTACTGGATGTCCAAAGCCAGCGATGCGTTCTGTTGAATATGCACGAACACATGGAGTTAAATTGCATATTCGTTCAGCATTTACATGGCAAGAAGGAACATGGGTAGGAGAGGAGAAAGAAGAAATGGAACAAGCAATAGTATCAGCGGTAACTCACGATACTTCTGAGACAAAAATGACAATTTCAGGTGTACCCGATAAGCCTGGGATAGCAGCAGGAGTTTTTCGAGCTCTTTCTGATGTTGATGTAAATGTTGACATGATTGTTCAAAACACCTCAGAGCATGGTGTCACTGATATATCTTTTACAGTTCCACATGGCGATCTTGATGTTTCAATGTCTATAGCTCAGGATTTAGTCGAAGAGATTGGGGCTACCGGAGTTTCATCAGATACAGAAGTAGCTCGAGTTAGCGTTATTGGAGCAGGTATGCGTTCAAATTCAGGTGTTGCTGCTTCGATGTTTGAAACTCTTGCCAATAACGAAATCAATATTCAAATGATTTCCACTTCAGCAATTCGGATTAGTTGCATGGTTGCAGAAACCCAAATAAATGACGCGGTTAAAGCACTTCATGAAACTTTTGGATTAGCAGAAGCTTAATTTTTGTTTTGATTATTTTTTCATTACAACAAAAGTTCAACAGATAATGATTATGTTACGAAAAGCTTTCGGAATTGTTTTAGTAGTTGCAACATTGAGTTGTGGCAGTTCAGAGATTTCAACAAGTGAAGATAAGAATCTTTCAATACCTCCAGAAGCTAAAAATCAAAGCAGTGAGCAGAATGATTTTCTGATTGAAGGAATCTTTTCGGATTCTTCCGAATTTCGCACACTTAGTGAAGTCCAGATGAGCTGTGTTGTAGACCAGTTATTGGAATTTTTTACTCCGGAACAAGTCAGTGGTGTGATCGATGCAGGTCCTACTTTAGAGCAAAAAGAAGTTGCTCTATCAGCGTTAGAGATATGCAATCTGCTTGTCACAGTAGCTAATTTAGGCATTGTAGAAGGTGTAGTTGATTCTTTTGGGACTTTTCCAAATGATACCGATTGTGTTCTTTCAACGGTTAGAGAAAAAGAACTATTTCCAATTCTTGAAGTTCTACTTTCGGATATTGATTCAAAGGAAATGTCTGAAAGAGTAGAAGCCCTTTTGTTAGATAGCCGAATTTTAGATTTTTTAATTAGTTGTGTACTTGATGCGGAGTTTGATCATTATCAAAACAACGATCCTGTTTGCACTGGTCTTTTTGACCGTATATCAAAAATGATGACAGCTATAGTCCGAAAAAGTATGCAAATTGACAAAGCACCGACAGTTAACCCTGAATTGTTAGTTGAACTGTTTTCTTATTCTGATGAAATATTTATATGGCTTGCTGAAAATGTTGAGAAAACCATTGTTGAAGATGCAGCAGTTGTTCGTGATGCGTCTCTATATGTTTCACAAGTGATGATCAATTCATTTAAAGACTTGGAATCGGATGCAACTCCAGAAGAAGTTTTAGAAGCGATGTTTATTGCCGTTATTCGTTTAGAAGCCGAATTAGCTGAAGAGAGAATTTTAATCGACCAATCACAGGTCAGATTGGAACAGTATTTAACCTCTGTTTGTGGAGATTCGGCAATTTTTCTATTTGGTTTACTATCCGGAATGGGACAAAGAATTTGAAACCATTTCTCGAAAAATTAATTACATCTCTGTTGGTGCTTTTTTTACTTGCAGGATGCGGGGCTAATCTTAGAACCTCAGATGAAGTTGAAAAAAAATCATCAGATGTTTTGATTCAAACAAATAAAGAACAAAATCAAACACTTGAAGATAGTTCAAGTGATTCAACAGAAATTGATTTTACGCTACTTCCCGAATATGAAGCTTTGACTACAGAAATACCAGAAGGTTTTTGTCTTTCTCTTGCTGAAAAATCTGCCCAACTTATGATTGAAATTGAGAAAGAGTTGGCATATGGAGATGGGAACGAAGGAAAAGTTTTCCAACAACTAATACTAAGTTCTGAAAAACTAGTTAGTTGGGTATCGGCAAGAGTCCCTTTTGTTGTCGCTAATGAAATTTTTGAACTTGTTTTGTTTTATCAAGCTTTAGCAGAAACGTTAGCTTCAACAGAATTTGAAAATGCCACCGATGCTCGGTTACAAGCTTTGCTCTTTTCTTCTCTTTTATCCGAAGATTCTGTAAGTTTGGATTCTTTTTTGGATGCATCAAATCAACTAGGGAAATATGTTGAAGATTCCTGTGGTCCGGGATATCCGTTATTAACTACATTCAGTGTTTTGGTGTCTAGTCGTCAAACTAATGAAGTAGAAAAATCACAAACTATTATTAAGAGCTTTTTGGATATTTGGCCTAAAGAAGAAATCGAGAATATTGATGAGAATTAATTTACTAAAAAAATTTAAAAGTTTTGAACACTGATTTGAACACCCGTAGTCTGATTACATGAATATTGCTGTTGTTGGAGCCACTGGACAAGTGGGCAAAGTGATGCGGACACTCTTATGGGAGCGTAATTTTCCTGTCGGGGATATTAGATTTATGGCATCTTCTCGTTCAGCTGGGAGTTCTTTGAATTGGGGAGATGAAGAAATAGTTGTTGAAGATTCAGCTAAGGCTGATTGGTCAAATGTTGATATCGCTCTTTTAAGTGCAGGAAAAACTGCTTCACTAGAAATTTCACCAGTAATCGCCGCTGCAGGGGCAACTGTAATAGACAATTCTTCAGGATGGAGAATGGATCCTGAAGTTCCGCTTGTTGTAAGTGAAGTAAATCCTGAAGTTCTTGATGAAATTCCGAAAGGAATTGTTGCAAACCCTAACTGCACAACAATGGTTGCTATGCCTGTTTTGTCGCCGTTACACAAACGTGCTGGTCTCTTATCATTGAGAATTTCCACCTACCAAGCAGTTTCTGGAGCAGGTTTGGCTGGTGTAGAAGAACTAGAAGGTCAAGTTGACTCTGCGTCAGGTAAAGCCACACAACTCGCTTATGATGGCAAGGCGCATAAGTTTCCTGAACCAAATTCTTTTCCACAATCTATTGCTTTTAATGTTTTGCCTCATGCAGGTTCTTTTGTAGATGATGGCAGAGGTGAAACTGATGAAGAACAAAAATTACGAAACGAAACTCGTAAAATTTTGAATATTCCAAATTTGATGGTTTCCCCGATGTGTGTGAGAGTTCCCGTATTTACAGGTCATTCTCTTGCTATCAATGCCGAATTTGAAAATTCTATTTCTCCTGAGGAAGCAACAGAAATACTTTCTAAAACCTCTGGAGTGACTTTGTGTGATGTCCCAACACCAATCGACTGTACAGGTATAGATGAAACTCTGGTCGGGCGTATAAGAAAAGATGAAACTGTGAAAAATGGTTTGGCATTATTTCTTTCGGGAGACAATCTTCGTAAAGGTGCTGCACTGAATGCAATTCAAATTGCCGAGGAATTAATTAAAAAGTGAAAAAATAGAAAGGCGCAAAATGAAAGTCGGAATTACTCTTCCAGCTCAATTCCCGTTCGATAGTACTGAACAGCTCTTACCTGTTTATGAAGAAATGGGTGCTGATTCTTACTGGGCTCCGGATCATTTATTGGGAGTATTTCATCCAGATCTATGGTCAGAGATTCCTCTCTCAGTGTTGGCTGCTGACCCCGATGCTTTTTATGATCCATTTGTTTACGGAGCGCGCATTTCAACTATGACTGATAAGCCATATGGCATTTCAGTCACTGATTCGACTCGTAGAAGAGCCGCGGATTTAGCACGTACTGCTCTATCGCTTAATGATTTGATTCCAGGCGGGTTTATATTAGGAATGGGTTCCGGAGAAGCTGAAAGCCTTCTTCCCTTTGGTTATCCATTCGAGAAACCTGTGAGTATTTTTGAAGAATGCCTTGTTGAATTACGTTCTTTGCTCGACGAAGGGCATATGCCAGGAAATGAGATTGGTCGTATGGGATTACCTTTAGAAGCTCAAGGTAGAGGCAAACCAGCTGTTTGGATAGCGGGTCATGGACCAAGGATGTTGCGTTTAACCGCACAATATGGAGATGGCTGGATTCCTGCTTGGTGGCTTTCACCTGAACAGTATGGAGAGAAACTTTCAATTATTTCTGAGCATGCGAATTCATTTGGAAGACCTGTTCCTGAAGCTTCATATTTAGCTTTTGTTCTATTTTGTGAATCAATGGATAAAGCTGAAGAAATGTTCGAAAAAGAACCTTTAGGAAAACTTTTCGGTCTTTTTGCAATGGGAAAAATTTGGGAAGATTATGGTCTTGAACATCCACTAGGCAATGATTCAAAAGGTTTCATAGATGTCATAATTCATGATTTAAAGGCAGATGATCTCAGAGATTTAGCCCCGTCAATTCCTTTTGAAATGGTGAAAAAAGTAATTTTTGTAGGAAACTCTGAAGAGTTGGGTCAACAATTCGAAGGATATGCGAAAGCAGGTCTAGAACATTTGGTAATTGGGAATCTAACAGGCGTAGTCGGAGGAATGGATGAGATTTTGGCTAGAGGAATGGAACTACCTCAGCTCATGTCCGTTCTCAAAGAGCTCTAATTTTTATCAAGGTGGATTATCTACATATCGTGCTATAGCAACATCTAGTGATAAGCCAAGTTGATTCGCCAAACTAGCTAACCATGCAAGAACATCACCTAATTCATGAAGTTGATCTTCAGGCGAGCCTTTTCTAACAGCTTGAGCCAATTCACCGATTTCCTCACACAACCAAGCAACAGTTGAAGGAAGACCTCTGTTTCTATCATCTTCTCCATATAGCGTTTCCATAAGAGTTTGCAATTGATTTAAATCCATGAAAAGAACGTAATACGATTCGAAAAAACTTTTAGGTATCCCTCCATTTAAAGTCTTTTTGGTACAAAATCTCACTAAATGATTTCTGAAAGTGAAGCCGCCAATCTTCTGTGTGCATTAGATTCTCTCGATGAGCTAGAACAAGCAGCATTAAAGATGGTCAGAGCGGAAATCGAGTGTGGTCCTGTAATAGACGGATTAATGGCTGATCCGCTAACAGAAGGAACCCGTCTTGATCTCCTTTATATCGTTGACACTTTAGTTGCCGATTTATTGACTGCAATGGGTCGACGCGAAACAGTTGGAAGACTGCTGCAAGAAGCACCAGCTAGTTCGGCCCGTGATGCGTTAAGTGCACATCTAGCGGAACAAGGTTAGAGGTTAAGAATCTTCAGGTATTTTTGCTAAATCTTCAATAATTTCAACATCTCTTAAACTCAAAAGAGCATTCGGGTTTATTTTTATTTTTTGATCCCGACTTCCACCTCCGACAATAATCAAATTTCTCTCCATCACCGCTTTATCAATCCAGATTGGGAGAGACTCAGGAAGTCCAAAAGGTGTGACTCCGCCTACAATCATTCCAGTAATACTTTCAGTCTCATCACCACTAGCAAAAGAGGCTTTTTTTGAACCGAGCTTTTTACGAACTGCACCGTTTACATCAAGCCTATGAGTTGCCAATAAAAGACAAAGAGCAAAAATTTTTGGATCTGATTTGCCGACAACTAAAATAGCGTTAGCCGAATCTTCAGGAGAAATTCCATAATGAGCACAAAAGTTTGCTGTATCGGCGAGCTCAGGGTCGCAAGGCATAATTTCGTATTCGACTTCTAAATTGTTCAGCTCTGAGATAACAGCATCGTTTGAATTAAATTTTGTTGTTTCGTCCATAAAAACTCCCAGTGATTTTCAAAAAGTTAGTTATTTGATTTAATACCATAAAAAACCGACGATAAAACCAAAAACCCGCCAATAAAAGTCGCGACTTCAGGTATTTCATCAAACCATATCCAGACCCAAAGAGAAGCAAAGATAGTCTCCACCGGAGTAAACATGCTTACTTCTGCAGCAGGTGCATGGCGTGTAGCAGAAACCATACATAACCGTGCAATAGGTCCTGCAATTAAACCCATTGCCAATGTAGATAAGAGAGCTCGTTTATCTAGTGTGTGGAATTCAGCTGGGAAAAAAGTAAAGATCATAATAAAAATCGGCGCGATAAAAACAACGAGAGTTCTGGGCATTTCTTTGAAATGCCTCCAAATCACAAGATTCGTGCTAAACACCACAATCGCGAGAAGAGCCATTAAGTCACCATCCAGCCCGCCAGTATTTAATGAACCAGAAACAATTATTAAGATTCCGAAAAATGTCCCTCCTATAGCCCTCCATGTGCGTCTAGAAGTTTTTTCGCCGATAGCAAATTTGGCTATTAATGCTGAAAAAATTGGGGCGGCTGCAATAATTGTTACGACATTAGCAACTTCCGTTCTGGTTACAGCTTGGATGAAAGCAGTGGTTCCTATAGCTGCAAGAGCAGAAGAGATAAAAAGTGGCCACTTAAAGTTTGCAATTTCAGTAAGTAGATTTTTTCCTAACGTTTTCCAGACAATGATGGATATTGATGGCATAGAAAAAAGACCAACAAAAAAAGCAATAGTCCAACCATCAATTTCGGCAACTCTTGTAAACAATGAATCTGTAGAAACAATGAACATTCCGCTAGCAGCCAAAAACAATCCAAATGGCCTACCTGAGTTAGTGAATTGTTTAAGTTTACTTTTGCTCATCGAGGGACTCTACCTTGATGCCCGATCAGGAAACATGCTTTTGGATCTGAAAAGATTTATTTAAATGACAACTAAAAGACCAAACATACTTTTTATTACTATTGACCAGTTACGTTCTGATTGTCTTGATACAAAATCTCAACGTGTTGTT
This sequence comes from Actinomycetota bacterium, assembly GCA_002721755.1. Lineage (GTDB taxonomy): Bacteria > Actinomycetota > Acidimicrobiia > Acidimicrobiales > MedAcidi-G1 > MedAcidi-G1. Next base: position 5,435 of record PBLL01000032.1, on the reverse strand, counting down.
AAGACACCTAATTTAGATGCACTTGGCGACCAGGGAGTTCGATTCGCGAATCATTTCACTCAAGCTTCACCATGTGGACCTAGTCGAGCAAGCCTTCTAACAGGAACATATTTACATACTCATCAATCGGTATTTAACGGAACTCCTCTTGATGCAAAGTTCACAAATATTGCTAAAGAGTTTCGTAAAGCTGATTATGATCCTCTTTTATTCGGATACACGGATACAACTATTGATCCACGAACAACAACTGAAGATGATCCACGTCTTTTGACTTATGAAGGTCACTTACCCGGCTTTAGAGTAGTTCTTCCACTTCCAGAGGATCGAGAAGCCTGGTATCAATGGCTTTCAGAAAAAGGTCATGACATTTCAGATAGAAGCAAATTCCTAGAAGGACGTGAAGGAAGCGAAATTCCTTTAGGAAGAGGAGAAACTTGGCCACCTTCTCCTTATGAAACAGATGAAACCGAAACGGCTTTTGTCATTGAAGAAGTAATCTCTCAGTTAGAAAACTTACAAGAACCATGGTTCTTGCATGTTTCAATCCTGAGACCACATCCACCTTTTGTAGTGCCTGAACCTTACAACGACTTATATGATCCTGCCAAAATTTCAGAACCAATTCCATTTTCTGGAAGTGATCATCCATTTATAGATTCACTTTCCAAAATTGATTTTTTTAAAGCTCCCTCAGAACATATTGACAGACTTCAGCTAAAAGCCACTTACTACGGAATGGTCACTGAAGTAGATGATCAGATAGGGAGATTAACCAAATATTTAAACGAAACAGGTTTGGAAAATAACACAATAGTCTTGGTTACATCAGATCACGGAGAATTTTTGGGTGACCATGGTCTAGTTTCTAAATTTGGTTTTCACGATCAAGCTTTTCATATACCAATGATTATCAGATATCCGGCATTAAAGGGGCCCGAAGGATTGATCATCGACGAATTTACTGAAAACGTTGATGTAATGCCGACTCTTCTAGATCTGGCTGGTTTACCGATTCCCAAACAGTGTGAAGGTTACTCTGTGAAGTCATTTCTCGAAGGTGACAAATCAACTCAATGGCGAGAAAAGGTGCACTGGGAATTTGATTTCAGAGTTTTTGCAAACAACATAGGACTTCCTTTGCAAAAATGCCGTTTGGTAGTTAGCCGTAATAAGAAAAACAAACTTGTACATTTTTATGGCATGCCTGACATCTTTTTTGATTTAGAAGAAGATCCTTTCGAACAAAATCCGCTATACGAACATGCATTGATGGACGATTTTTATCAAGAGGTAAGTGATTGGTTACCTGAAGTTGCCGAAAGTCCTTTGGTTAATCTTTTAGCCACTCCTGAAGGAATGATCACTCTCAAAGATCCATAGAATGGTTTGGTATTGTCAAACTTTGTTAAAGGTCCATCCTGGGAAATCTTAGAAAATTTTGAAAGATTTAACCAGGTAAACGATGTTTTTAATCGCGCGTTTTGGGATTCGCAAATTGCTACTGATCAAGCACGTGATTTTTTTAGATCACATCGTGAACCATTAAAAAAATGGCGAAACGCTTCGGGATTTGAACAAAGAGATTACGCGATAAGAAATGCTGCTTGGCATGTTGCGGATGTCTTTGCAGAAATGCGGGATGCTGATGATCTAAGAGACGGATTTCTTTCGCCACTAAGTCAACTACGAGCTGGACCTGAAGAACCTTTTGACTTGGGAAATCCAGAAAAAGTTTCAACAACCATTAAGCAGGTATCAAAACTTTTTGGTGCTGACCTAGTGGGTCTATGTCAACATGACGAACGATGGGTATACACACAACGTTATGCACGAAGTTCAAGTAAAGGTAAACCTGAAGGTCTTCCTATTGATCTACCCGAAAAAATTACGGGAGTAATAGTCATCGGACAAGCTATGGACCATGATCTTGTTGACACGGTCCCCTCAGCACTTTCCGGCGCAGCTGTAGGTTTAGGATACTCAAAAGACGCACTTGTACTTTTAGCAACATCGCAATGGTTATTGAATCTTGGTTATTTAGCAGTACCGAGCCTTAATGACACTGCTCTTGCAATACCCTTAGCGATTAAAGCTGGACTTGGTGAATACGGAAGACACGGTATGGTAATAACCCGTGAATTTGGCCCACGAGTTCGTTTTGGCAAAATTTTTACAAATGCACCTATGGCATTCGATCAGCAGATTGAGTTTGGAGTTACAAAATTTTGTGAAAAGTGCAGAAACTGTACAAACGCTTGTCCGCCAAAGGCAATTCCAGATAATGAACCTTCCTCAGTCAAATTAAATCTTTCTTCTATTAATGGAGTGAAAAAATGGTCTGTTGATGGAGAGAAATGTTTCTCTTATTGGGCAAAAATTGTGAGTGATTGCATGATTTGCATGAGGGTTTGTCCCTACAATAAAGATTTCACAAAATTTCGCCACAAAATTGGACTACGTCTCGCTGCAACAAAACTTAGAGGAGCCATGCTATTTCTCAATGATTTTTTAGGTTATGGGGAGCGACTAAAACCAAAAGCTTGGTGGAATGGTGAGACGCGAAAGAAAAAATAGAGTCAAGTTTCTTTTGTAACTTTAGTTTCCATTTCTTCAATTTCTCTGTTGAGTTTTTTTATAGTTTGGCTAGCAGTTGTTTTAAAGATAAAAGGAAAGACTGCGTGGATACACGCACAGACTGATGCTAAAGCTAATAAAAATGAGATTTTTATTGCCCTAGAAGCGTGTTGAGACCAAGTTTCTCCGACTGTAGATGGATGTTCTGAAAAAATACCGATAACGAAGAATAGCTAATGTTTCTGATCTAACAAGAATTCGCCAATTAGGCTACTGAAAGAGCTTGTTCAAGATCTGTAACTAGATCGTCTATTAATTCGATGCCAACAGAAATGCGTATTAGATCTTCTGGCACTTCAAGAGGAGAACCCACGACAGAAGCATGCGTCATAGCTCCAGGATGTTCGATTAAAGATTCAACAGCTCCCAGAGACTCGGCCAAAGTAAATACCTTTGTAGAAGCAGAAACTTTTTCTGCTGTTTTACGGCCACCATGAACTGAAAAAGAGACCATCCCACCAAAATCTTTCATTTGTTCTTTAGCAATATTGTGTCCCTTGTTACTAGAAAGACCAGGATAAAAAACTTGTTTCACTTTTGGATGTTCATTCAGTAAAGCAACGATTGTTTTAGCATTTTCACAGTGTCGATCCATTCGCACAGCCAGTGTTTTAATACCCCTTAGAACTAAATAACAATCGAATGGACTGGGAACAGCTCCCACAGCATTTTGTGTGAACGAGAGGTGTTCGACAAGACTTTCATTGTTTGTTGCTACAAAGCCCCCAACAACATCACTGTGGCCTCCCAAATATTTGGTTGCTGAATGCACAACAGCATCAGCGCCCAATGAAATGGGTGTTTGTAAATAAGGGGTAGCGAAAGTGTTATCAACAATTAGAAGGCCTCCCAGCTCATGAGTTATTTCTGAGATCTTTTTAATGTCTACAACATTGAGAAGCGGATTAGTAGGCGTTTCAAGCCAGACTATTTTTGTTTCCTCAGTCCAAGCTTTTTTAATTGAGTCAGGCTCACTTAGGTCTATTGCTTCATGGACAATTTTATTTTGACCATAGATTTTGTCTATAAGTCTGAAGGATCCTCCATAGGCGTCATCGCCCAAGAGTATTTTGTCGTTTGGTTTTAGGAAACGAAGTAAAGAATCCTCTGCAGCCATTCCACTAGAAAATCCAAAACCGTATTGTGCACATTCGAGACTTGCTAGACACGCTTCATAAGCATGCCTAGTTGGGTTGCCAGTTCTAGCGTATTCATAACCGAATTTTGGTTCGCCTACAGAGTCCTGAGCAAATGTTGTTGATAATGCAATAGGTGTAACGACACCACCTGTACGAGAATCGTGTGGTTGACCCGCTCTTATTGCACGCGTTTCAAAACCGAATTCCTCGGGGTTTTCAAAACCCGATAGAAGTGGGTCACCGCCATGTGTTTTCATTAAATCACCATCTAGTTAATTTTTACGATTCTCGCAAAAAGCTTCAACATCAGATTTTGATAGAACAGTAATTGGTCTACCTCCATCTAACACCAAAACAGTTTCTGCTTCATTAAATAACGTAACAATTCTAGGGAAAAGATTTTCTCCTACACCAACAAGTTCTAGAGGAGGTTGTAGAAAATTCTTAACAGGCAGGAGGTCATTATCATTCGAATTTTCAATCAAAATTTCTTTTGAAACAGAACCTATTACTTCAGCTGAAGAAATAGGCATTTCCCCAATCGCTACCGGCAAATCAGAAAAACCGGTTTCTTCCATTATTTTTAGAGCCGAAGAAACAGGTTCCTCTGGATTCAGGTATACAAGTCCCACATTTGTCGAATTTTTAGATTCAATTACTTGAATAACAGTTTCGTCAGATAGCTGATTTTCATATGAAAATCCCATTTTTGCCATCCAAATAGGATTAAAAATCTTACTCAAATAACCTCTTCCTGAATCTGGAAGAAGAACTACTACAAGATCATCTTTTGAGAGATTTTTTGAAAGCTTTACTGCTCCTGCTACAGCAGTACCGCACGATCCTCCAATTAAGAGGCCCTCTTCTTCAGTAACACGTTTTGTCATTGAAAACGAATCAGCATCACTAATCGGGATAGTCAAGTCAACAACGTTTTGATCATATGTGGTAGGCCAGAAATCTTCTCCAACTCCTTCAACAAGATATGGCCTGCCAGACCCACCTGAAAAAACAGAGTTTTCCGGATCAGCTACAACTATTTGAATATCTTTATTCTTTTCTTTCAAAAATTTACCGACACCACTAATAGTCCCTCCCGTTCCCGCGCCAGCTACAAAATGTGTTATTCGGCCTTTAGTTTGCTCCCATATCTCAGGACCAGTTGTCTCATAGTGTGCTCGAGGGTTATTAGGATTGTGATACTGGTTTGGTTGAAAGGCATTCGGTGTTTCTTTTACCAAACGTTCAGCTGTCGAATAATAAGACCTAGGATCGTCAGGCTCAACCGCCCCAGGGCAGACAACCACTTCGGAACCATAAGCTTTTAACAAAGCGACCTTTTCCTCACTTACTTTGTCTGTCATAACAAAGATGCATTTGTAGCCTCTTTGAGCGGCTACGATAGCCAAGCCCACACCCGTATTACCTGAGGTAGGCTCAACAATTGTCCCACCCGGCTTTAAAAGTCCTTCACTCTCAGCTGCATCTATCATTGTTATCGCTGCGCGGTCTTTTACACTTCCACCAGGATTAGTAGTTTCGATTTTTGCGATAATTGGACAAGGAGAGTCAGATGCAATTTTTTTCAGTTGCACCATAGGGGTTTTACCTATTAAGTCAATTACTGATTCTGCTATGTCTAGGTCTGAAAGTTCCATT
>PBLL01000031.1 GCA_002721755.1 Actinomycetota bacterium | reverse complement strand
TAATACGGCGCATCTTTATAAATACATTTCAATATCAAAACCTGATTCTTAATTTCTTCAGAGATGTTTATTAATCATTGTTACATAAGATTACTTTGTGGAAGTAAAGGACTGTGTTGCGGTTGTAACTGGTGGTGCTACTGGAATTGGTAAAGCTCTGGTTGAGAAGTTTCATCAGGAAGGGGCTTCAGGCTTAGTGGTAGCCGATTTGAATTTTGAAGGAGCAAAAGAGGTTGCTGAAAATGTCGATGGTTTAGCGATCGACTGCGATGTCTCAGATGAAAATTCTATTTCTCAACTTATTTCAACAACAGTGGACACCTTCGGGCGGATTGATCTTATGGTTTCAAATGCAGGATATGTAACTATTGGTGCCTTAGAAGCACCAGACAAAGAGTTGAGAAAAATGTTTGACGTTCACGTTATGGCTCATCTTTGGGCAGCTAGATATGCAATTCCACATATGATCGAAGCAGGTGGAGGTTATTTGTTAAATACTGCTTCTGCAGCGGGTCTTCTAACCCAGTTGGGTTCACTTCATTATTCTGTAACTAAACATGCTGCGGTTTCTCTTTCGGAATTCTTGTCTATTTCTTATAGAAATCATGGGATTAAAGTTTCTGTATTATGTCCACAAGCAGTGGAGACAGATATTTTGAACAACAGTCCTACAAAAGATTTATTGTCTGACCAAGGTGAGGGACCAGCATCTGTTGATGGCGTGATTACCCCCGAAGATGTAGCTATTAGTGTCGTGCAAGGTCTTAGAGAGGAAGAGTTTTATATTCTTCCTCATCCGCAAGTAGCCGAATATTTAAGCCGTAAAGGGGATGATATTGACAGATGGTTAGCGGGTATGAATAGATTTCAACAAAAATTGTTTCCTGATGGAAATTCGCCTGGAGATTGGCTTATTTCTTAAAAACGAAATTATGTGTTTGCGAACTAAAATCAACCCATAGCCTGAGCATGATGTTTGTAAATAGCCCAACTTTGGTTCCTTTTCGCATAAATTCTTTTTTTGCTTTGACGAAACCTGCGATAATTAGAACTTTGTTGATCACAACTGTTCCGACAATGTTTGTAGCAGAAAGAGGAACCCCTTCGGCATGGCTGATTATCGCAACTATGGTCGGAGGTTCCTTTGCGGCTGCTGGAGCTAATTGTTTCAATATGGTTTTAGATGTTGACATTGATAAGAGAATGAACAGAACAATCAACCGTCCTTTAGTTACAGGTGTAATCACCCCTAAGGAGGCGACAGTTTTTGCTTCAATTTTGGAAATAGGAGCGTTTATTTGGCTTCTTTGTTTTGTCAATTTATTGAGTGCGGTTCTGGCTATTTCAGCAACTGCTTTTTATGTATTTGTTTACACAATGTGGTTAAAGCGTTCTTCGACTAGCAATATTGTTATTGGAGGTGCTGCAGGGGCTGTACCAGTCTTGATCGGTTGGGCAGCTGTTACGGAAACTTTAGGTTGGGCGCCTGTTTTATTGTTTTCTGTCATCTTTTTTTGGACGCCGCCACATTTTTGGGCTTTAGCAATTAATTATCGTGATGATTATGAGGCAGCTGGAATCCCTATGCTGCCTGTTGTTACAGGTTTGAAAGAAACAGGTAAACAAATAGTTGTCTATTCAGTTGTTTTAATTGCTTTTTCAATCTCTTTTTTCTTTGTTGCAGAAATGGGTCTTTATTATTTGTCTGCTTCCTTAGTACTTGGTGCTTTGTTTCTATTTTTTGCTTTGAAAATAAGATTTGATCCCACTGAAAAAAATGCTTCAAATTTGTTTAGGTATTCTATTACCTATATTTTCTTACTTTTTAGTTCGATGGTTTTAGATGTTCTTTTATAGCCATGGACGGTGTCAGAAATGTTGTTATGAGGTTTTAGTTAGAGTACTAAATCGCTTTTAAATTTTTGTACTAAGAACAAGCAAAAAAATAAAAAAATTTCATCTTGAATAATTAGTTTGGACTGTTAGAAAGCGGCTAGCGTGACAGAATTAATACTGCTTTAATCAACTTTTTTTACTATAAAAACATGTAGATTTAGGTGAGCAAAGTTTCGATTTTTCTAACCCCAGGACACAGGATTAAATGACTACTACTGATATCGCCCCAGATTCTGTAGCAGTTGATGGGCAACAGAAACATACTTTCATTGAGCGTTTGGTTACTAGTACAAGTAGTTTATCTATTGGAAAGTCATGGATAAATACCGGTTTGTTCTATTTGATCTCTTCTTCTTTACTTGGTTTTTTCCTCGATATTGTTCGGTTCGATACTGACAGATATCTGATTTTTTCCAATGTTGATACTTTTTTCCAGTTCTGGTCATTAAATCGCACCGCCTTAGTTTTGTTGGCGCTTATTCCCATCATTATTGGTTTAGCTATGTGTGTTGTGCCTCTCCAAATAGGTGCGAATTCGATAATTTTCCCAAGGGCCGCAGCTTTCGGTTTTTGGCTGTGGTTTTTGGGTGCAGGGATTACTGTTTTTGGTTTTTTGGCCGATGGAGGTTTTGGTGCTCCTGATTCAGGAAGTCAGCAAGAAGCAGTAGCGCTTACGCTCGTAGGTCTTTTGCTTGTAATCACAGGCATTTGCATGTCGGTAATTTGTCTACTGACCACCATTATCTCAGGAAGATGTATGGGAATGAGTTTGCGTAGGATTCCATTATTTAGTTGGACAATGATTGTTTCGGGAACTCTTTGGATTCTTACTTTGCCAGTCCTAGCAGCTAATGCTGTTTTGACATATGTTGATTTGAGGGGACGTTCAGCGATTTATTTTGGATCAGAAGATTTAATTTGGGAGCAGATTTCTTGGGTGTTTACTCATCCGCAAATATATGTATTTGTCTTGCCTTTAATAGGGATTGCGTATGACATTGTCCCAGTTGCAACCAAGATACGGCAAAGAAATCATGATCTGGTATTAATTTTGTCAGGTCTTTTCGGGGTTATTGGTTTTGGGGCATACGCTCAACCTTTTTTCGACACACCTGGAACTCCAGTTAGAGAAGAAGCTTTATATGTAGTCACCGCTGTTTTGGCAGTTCCGTTTTCACTTCTGCTTTTGGCAGGGGTTTTAGAAACTTTGCGTATGGGAGCAAGAAATCTCACAAGACATCCCCCAGCGCCCTTAGTTCTTTCTCTCTTATCACTACTTCTCTTAGTTTCGGGCACGATTGTAGGAGCCTTGAGAGCCATAGAACCTTTTGAACTTATTGATACAACAGCAACAACTGCTCAAATGAAACTGACTATTGGAGCCGGAATTGTTGCTGCTGTTGCTGCAATGCTTTGGTGGGGTGAGCGAATTATAGGTAAGAAATCTAAACAAGGCTTTGGTTTGATAGCGGGAGCTTTGATAGCTACAGGAGCTTTGTTGAGTGGGTTGACTGAAACAATAAATGGGTTTTTAGGTTTAGATGATTTTACAAAGGTTAATTTTTTGGAAAAAGTTTCATCTGAGTCGACTGCAAAGGTTTTTATCTTTTTCTCATTTATTGGTTCTTTCTTATTTTTTGTTGGTTCTGCGATTTTCTTAATCGTCGAGTTTCTAAGAGTAAGGAACGGTTCTGAATCTGAAGTAAATCCATGGGGAGGTCATACCCTTGAGTGGACTGAAGAAGTAGTTACAGTTTCCTCAGAAAGACCTCTACTAGACATAGAAGAGAAAGTAGGAGTTGATGATGTCTGAGATGATTTCTCCACCATTACCTTCTAGACCTCGAACTCTTGTTACTGGGGCAGTGTTAGGAAGCATTGCTTCTGTGATGTTTTTTGCTGGATTACTGGCTATTTATTTTTCAATGCGCGCGGATGCTATTGCTTGGGGAAGCGAATGGTTCCCGGAAGGGGCTATCCAGCTTGTTCCAGGGGGTATGAATATGGCAACCATGTCTTTGTCAGTTATAACAATGGCATGGGCTGTGCGTTCTGTTTCACTTAATGATCGAATTCACACATATTTGGCTCTTGGTTTAACAGCTCTTCTCGGAGTGGCAATGATTAATCAGACTGTTTTTTACCTGAATGATATTGGATTACCAGTTGATTACAGTAAGGCCAGCACTTTACTATTTACCATCGTTGGCGCTCATATGATTATGGTTGCCATCGGTGTTATTTGGAGTTTGCTTCTTCTTGTGAGAGCTTTTGGTGGTCAGGATACGAGGCGTCATCAGGATCTGGTTTCTGCCTTATCTATTTATTGGTATGCAGGTGTTGTTATCTATTCGATCATTTGGATCGGCATATATATAGCAAAGTAGGGATGTGATTAACTAATGCTCACGACTGGATTTAAACTTTGGTTTGGTCTCTGTGTATTAATGGTGGTAGCTGCAGTCTTTGCTGGGTATACAACTGGTGGAACAGAAACAGGTCCAATTTCTTTGGGTTGGAAAGGTGGGGTTGGTAATCATGTGGTTTACACCCTTTTAATGCTTGGAGCCGCTTCAATGGCTGTAATGGGAATAGTTAGTCAAGCTTTTCGTGATAGTGAACCTGAGGCAGCAATTGAATTGCTTGGAGTAGATGAAGTCCCTGAAGCACAGTCCACAATTGGAAATTCATGGTGGCCAGTATTTGCTGCTCTAGGTTTAAGTATTGTGGCAGTTGGTTTAGTTGTACATGCCGCAGTTTTTGTCGTGGGAATAATAATTGTTGTTGCAATCGGATTTGAATGGACAATGACCAATTGGTCTGAAAAAGCTTCATCAGATCCAGAATTAAATAGCGAACTGCGTGAAAGACTCATGCGTCCTATTGAAATACCACTTATTGGAGCTCTGGGAATAGGTGTAATAGTTCTAGCCGTTTCTCGCATTCTTCTTTCCTCATCTGCATTAGGTGCAGTCTGGGTGGCCACCGTGGTAGGTGTAATCATTTTTGGTACTGCTTTTTATATAAGTAAAAGACCTTCAATCTCAAGAGGTTTGATACAAAGTATTCTTTTTGTCGGGATCGCAGGAATCTTAATAGCAGGAGTAATTTCAGCTGTCATAGGAGAACGTGATTTTCATCACAAAGGACCACATCATGATGAAAAAAGCCACATGGACGAAAAAGAGTAGAAAATATGTTGAAGAAAGAATTTAAAGTCCCGATTTTCTTACTTAGCATTTTAGTTTTCATTTCTTCTTGTTCTTCGGGTGCTGAGCTCGACACATTAAAACCTAAAGGTCCCACTTCACGTTCAATAGACTCTCTTTCAGATCCGGTTTTCTTAGTTGCAGGAATTGTATTTGTAATTATTTTCGGAGGGACCGCTTTATTGTGGATTCGTTTTCGTGATGATCATTCTGATGACGAATTTCCCGAACAAGTGCATGGAAATTTCAATCTTGAAATCCTTTGGACTCTTATACCCACTTTAATTCTTGCAGGAGTAGCGGTTTTCACACTTATAACTCTTTCAGAAATAAATGACAGTGATAACAATGTGATGGCGTTATCAGTTGACGGTCAACCAGTGTCTTGGGAACCTGAGGTAGTAGTCGTCGGTCAACAATGGTGGTGGGAATACAGATACTATCTAGATGGCTTGGATGGGGTTGACGTTTCAGATGCAAGGAATTTGCCACCAGCTGACATAATTACATCCACTCAAATGGTGATACCTACAGGACAAGAAATTGAACTTAAAATTACTAGCCGAGATGTAATACACAGTCATTGGATACCGGCTCTCAATGGAAAACGTGATGCTGTACCAGGAAGAGTTAGTCCATGGAAACTTGAGGCAGATGAACCAGGAGTTTATTTTGGTCAGTGCACTGAATTTTGCGGTTTGTCACATGCCAGAATGCGGATGCAAGTAGTCGCTATGGAACCCAGTGAGTTCCAAGAATGGGTTAATCAACAAACAGAACCAGCTGTTGAACCAAAGACCGAAGCTGAAAAACGAGGACTAGAAGTTTTTGAATCTCTATGCGCGCGGTGCCACGTGATAAAGGGTGTTAATGATCAAACTTCAACAGGGGCTGATTTAGTTTCTAATGCAGCTCCCAACCTAACTCATTTAATGAGTCGAACGACTTTCGCAGGTGGAATATTTAACATGTATGAATCCGATGGCAAGTTAAACCGAACTCAGTTAGAAGCCTGGTTACGAAATGCTCCTGCTGAAAAACCTGCTTATGCACAAGGCAGAAGAGGAATGCCAAATATGGGTCTTGATGAAAGCCAGATAGATGATTTGATTGCTTATCTTGAAAATTTGGGTAAAAAACCGAAAATTGAAATAATTTCCGCTACGGAGGTTGAGTGATGACACAAACATTAGAACCGGAAGTGGGAGAAATGTCTAAAGATCAAAAACACCAACCTTTAGGTGTATATACAAGACCTAAAGGAGGAAATGGTTGGCGAGATTGGGTAACCACTGTAGATCATAAAAAAATAGGCATCCTCTACGGTGCAGCAGCTCTTTTCTTTTTTCTTATAGGAGGCATTGAAGCACTTTTAATTCGACTCCAGTTAGCTACACCAGATGGAACAGTCCTAGGTGCAGACATGTATAACCAAATGTTCACTATGCATGGTGTGACAATGGTGTTTTTAGTAATAATGCCTCTAGCTGCAGCATTTGCGAATTATCTTTTACCGCTGCAGATAGGAGCACGAGATGTAGCTTTTCCTAGACTTAATGCTTTATCGTTCTGGATTTTTCTTGCCGGAGGTCTTTTTCTAAACACGGCTTGGATCTTTGGAGACGCTCCCGATGGTGGTTGGTTCGGATATGCGCCAAATACGGGAATTGTTTTTTCACCTGGCAACGGTATGGATTTTTATGCAATAGGACTGCAGATAACTGGTATTGCTTCTCTAATTTCGGCGATGAATCTGATCGTGACTGTTTTAAATATGAGAGCACCAGGTATGACGTTATTTAAAATGCCCGTTTTTACTTGGATGATATTGGTTGTTCAATTTCTTTTAGCTTTTGCTGTACCTGTTATTACGGTTGCACTATTTCTACTAATGTTTGACAGGAATTTTGGATCACATTTTTTCAATCCGGAAATGGGAGCGGATCCTTTACTCTGGCAGCACCTTTTCTGGATCTTTGGGCATCCTGAGGTATATATACTGATACTTCCATCATTTGGAATTATTTCAGAAGTAATCCCAACTTTCTCTCGGAAACCAATTTTTGGTTATCCATTTATGGTTTTTTCAGGAATAGCAATTGGTTTTATGGGCTGGGGGGTTTGGGCTCACCATATGTTTGTTTCCGGTATAGGTCCTATATCAGTTGCCGCTTTCTCACTTTCAACAATGTTTATTGCAGTTCCAACAGGTGTGAAAATTTTAAATTGGATGGCAACAATGTGGGGAGGAAAAATATTATTCAATACCCCAATGTTGTTTGCGGCTGGGGTGGTTTCAATGTTTACAATCGGTGGTCTTTCCGGTGTAACCCATTCGGTAGCACCAGCTGATACTCAACAAACCGATACGTATTACATTGTTGCTCATTTCCACTATGTAATTTTTGGTGGAGCGCTTCTGGGTATCTTTGCTGGTTTTTATTTTTGGTGGCCTAAAGTATTTGGATACTTGCTTGGTGAAAAGTTAGGGAAGTTGAATTTCTGGTTGATGATAATTGGATTCAACCTAACTTTCGGTCCTATGCACATATTGGGACTGCAAGGAATGTCGCGACGAATTCACAGTTATAGTCCAGGTTTTGGCTTTGAATTCTGGAACTTAGTAGAAACAGTTGGGTCTTTTATTATAGGAATAGGTGTTTTACTGTTTCTTATAAATATTTACACTTCGGCTAAAAAAGCTAAAGGACAACCACCGGTCGGCCCAGATCCATGGGATGCTCGAAGTCTTGAATGGATCACCCCTAACCCAACACCAGTTCATAACTTTGATGAGGTGCCAGTAGTTGAAGAACTCGATGAGTTCTGGCATAGAAAATACGGAAAAGATGAAAACGGAAAAGTAATTAGAGTTGCTTCTGCTGAAGAAGTGTGTCAAGACGGTTCAGCGACAGATGTTCATCTCCCATCACCTTCTTATTGGCCATTAGTTCTAGCATTAGGTTTCCCATTTATTGGATATGGGCTTATTTACAACCTGTGGTTCTGTGTGCCCGGCGGAATCATGATTTTAATGTCAATTTATGCATGGGCATTTGAACCTCCAGATGACCCTGAGGAAGGTCATGGGGAAGAACAGCATGAAAACACTCTCGATGGTGAGACAGAGGAGGTTTCAGTTGACTGAGAATGAGCATTCTGTTGGAACCGGTTTGTCAAACAACAAACTTTTAATGTGGGTTTTTTTAGGGTCGGAGTGTCTGCTTTTTGGGGGGTTAATCTCCACTTATCTTATTTATCGAAGTCGTTTTGCAGATGGACCAGCTCCAGGAGATATCTTTGATATTCCTTTTACTTCAGTTAGTTCTTTCGTTTTGTTAATGAGTTCTTTAACTATGGTGCTGGCTTTGTCAGCTTTGCAGAGGGGAGACTACCGAAATAATCGACTTTGGCTTCTTACGACGGCTTTATTGGGCGCTTTATTTATCGGCGGACAAGTATATGAGTTCACTACATTTTTGAGAGAAGGGCTTGGGTATACAACAAGCCCATTTTCATCAGCATTCTTCACTCTTACAGGCTTTCATGGGGTTCATGTGAGTATAGGAATTGTAATGTTGATGTCACTTTATGTTTCATCGATGCGTGGCAATCTTCGACGTGAATCGGCAGAAACTGTAGAAATAGTCGGCTTATATTGGCACTTTGTGGATGTTGTATGGATATTTATTTTCACAGTAATCTATTTAGTTCCCTCACCAACGAGTTGAAATTAGGTTTTAACGAATGACTAACACCGATAATGAAAAAATTGAATCTCCAAGTGATGCTGAAGAGGAACACGAGCACCCTTCAGACAGGAAATATATTCAAATAGCAATCATTCTGGGAGTAATCACAGCTTTAGAAGTAGCGACTTACTTCTTTGAAGACATGCCTGGTGAAATCTTAATTCCACTACTAATGGTCATGATGGTCATTAAATTCTTTTATGTAGCAGCCTGGTTTATGCATTTGCGCTTCGACAGCCAGGTATTTACGAAATTTTTTGTTGGTGGTTTAGTTTTAGCAACTGTTGTTTATGTTATTGCTCTTACGATGTTTGAGTTTTGGAACAAAGGTTGAAATATTTTCAGTATTTGAGTGTTCAGTGTTTCAGTCAATAGTTTCATTACGAGTTTGAGGTGCTTTCAATAAATTCAATAAATCCTTGGGCTTGGAAGGCCCATCCAGAAGTCTGGGTATTGGTAATTGCAGTTCTTTTGCTTGGTTTTTGGGCTATAAAAATAATAGGTCCTAAAGTTGTAACTCCTGATCAACAAGCAGTTACTAAGAAACAAAAAGTCACATTTATTTTTGCGACCATTCTGCTGTTAATTTCTGCTGATTGGCCCCTACACGATATTGCTGAAGATCACTTGTATTCAGCACATATGCTTCAACACCTTTTGATTACGTTCATTGTCCCGCCTTTATTTTTACTTTCTATTCCTACATGGTTGGCAAGACTTTTAGTTGTCAGTGATACTTTCTCGTCACAAGTAATTCGAAAAGTTTCACACCCTGTGGTAGCTGGAGTGACTTTCAACGCTTTAGTTGCACTAACTCATTGGAGTGGTTTCGTCCAATTTTCTGCAGACTCAGGAGTTTTTCACTATGCAATTCATGTTTTATTATTTGTGACAGCGCTTCTCATGTGGATTCCGGTAGTTTCTCCAATACCAGAACTTCGTTTATCTCTTCCTGGTCAAATGTTTTATTTGTTTCTTATGTCAATCATTCCCACGGTTCCGGCAGCATGGTTAACTTTTGCAGAAGGAACCGTTTATAACCATTATGACGATGGTTACCAAATGTGGGGGATAACTGTTCAATCAGATCAACAAGCAGCTGGTTTGATAATGAAACTGATTGGAGGTTTTTATTTGTGGGGGATCATTGTATTTAAGTTTTATATCTTCGCCCGTGAGCACACTAGGAATCAGAATATGAGGACAATTTCTAATGAAATTCAAAAACATTAAAAAAAGTTTAAAAGCTGAGTCTTTTAAAGGGTAAGTTCGTTTCAATGATTGATATCCGTTTATTACGCAATGATCTGGATTTGGTAAAAAAATCAATTTCCAGACGTGGGGAAAATACAGAAGTTTTAGATCAAATAATTGAGTTGGATCTTAGGCAGAGACAAAGCGCCGAGAAACGAGATGAAATACGTAATGAAATTAATGAAATTTCAAGACAAGTAGGAGAACTTCATAAGTCTGGTAAAACAGATGAGGCTACCCCTCTTCAAGAATCAAGTCGAAGTATGAGAGAAGAAGAGGAAAAACTAAGTGAAGAGTGTGATCGTTTTTCTGAAGAAATAAGAGAATTATTACTTAGAGTTCCAAATATTCCAGCTGAGGATTGTCCTAACGGGGCAAGTGCCGAAGATAATTTGATTTTACGAGTTGAGGGTGGGGATACGGTTTGGGAAGACCATCAACGTGTACCGCATTGGGAAATAGGTGAAACTTTAGACATTCTTGATGTTGAAAGGGCAACCAAACTGTCTGGAGCAATGTTTGCTATGTATACAGGCATGGGAGCCACGTTGTGTCGAGCATTGATCCAGTACGGATTAGATCGAAATGCTGATGCATATCGTGAGATAAGACCTCCAACTCTTGTTTTGACAGAAACAATGATTTCTACGGGACACCTACCAAAGTTCATAGATGATGCTTATCACCTTGAACGAGATGATCTTTGGGCAATACCTACAGCTGAGGTCCCATTGACCTCATATGCTCGTGATGAGATCCTTAATGAATCTGACTTACCAATTAAGTTGATGTCTCACACTTCGTGTTTCAGACGTGAAGCAGGTTCGGCGGGTAGAGATACACGAGGTCTTCTAAGAGTTCATGAATTTGACAAAGTCGAGCTATTAGCTTACGCAACTCCGGAGCAAGCACAAGAAGTGCATGATGACATACTTTCTAGAGCAGAGTCAGCAATTGCCGATCTGGGTTTAACATATCGAATTCTTGATTTATGTACAGGTGACTTAGGAAATTCTTCTGCAAGAACTTTTGATATTGAGGTTTATGCGCCTGGTGCAGATCAGTGGCTTGAAGTTTCATCAATTTCTTGGTTTAGTGATTACCAGGCACGTAGGGCAAATGTACGATACAGACCACAAGGTGGAAAAGGGACATCAGTTTTACATACTCTTAACGGGTCAGGTTTAGCTGTACCTCGTGTATGGGCAGCTCTTGTAGAAACTTATAGACAAGAAGATGGAAGTATTTTGATTCCTGAACCTCTTTTGCCTTATATGCAAGGTTCAAAGATCATCAACTAATTTTCTGAAATATTCAAGCCGATTGTTGAAGCTAGAACACCTGAGATGATATTAAGCAAAATATAAATCAAGCTTGATCGGTAGTTTCTTTTAGATAAAGAATCTATGTTGGCACAAAAAGTAGAAAAAGTTGTCAGTGATCCAAGGAAACCTATTCCGATGAGAATTAATTCTTTGTCGTCGAAACTGCTAACCAAGCCAAGAAAGAAAGACCCGATCGTGTTAACTATGAAGGTTCCCTTGTAAATTCCAAAAAATATTGTTGTTTTCCATCTAACGACACTTGCAATAGTTGCTAGTACGCAAAAAGCTGCAAGAGTCATTGGTTTCTTTCACATAATTTTGAAGTTGCTTTAAATAGGCTGATTCCGAAAAAAATCGAAGCAACTAAATAGCAAAGAGGAATAAGAATTTCATTGTTACGGAATAAAACTGCTACTTCAAAAGAAAGTGTTGAGAAAGTAGTTAAACCACCACAAAGACCGGTACCTAACATCAATAAGGTTTTTTTGTCCAATTTTTTGCCTATAAGGACACCTAGAGCCGCACAGCCTAGGAGATTAATCAGAAGAGTTGGCCATGGGAAAATTTGTGTAGTTGTGTTTTCTAATACCAGCCAACGAATACCTGCTCCTACAGCACCGCCAATTCCTACTCTCAAAAAGTCATATTTTCTCACGTAGGAAACATTACATCCTGATATTTGTGATCGATCACTATTTTGGCTAAACCATTTATGTGGACTTAAGACGAGTGCGTGAAGAATATGAGAGTCGTGGGCTCTATGAACAGGACCTAGCAAGTGATCCAATTGAACAATTTAAACTTTGGTATTCAGAGATTGAAGATGTTGGTTATTTGGAGCCTAATGCAATGGTATTAACTACCGTGGACACAAATGGGTCGCCTAGCGGAAGAAATGTTCTTTTAAAAGAGATCCATGGTGGTGGTTTTGTTTTCTTTACAAATTACAGAAGTAAGAAAGCTTCTGATATAGAAACCAACAACAGGGTTTCTCTTGTCTTCAGCTGGAATGAACTTCGGAGACAAGTAATTGTTAAGGGGTTAGCAGAGAAGATACCTGAAAAAAGTTCTGATGAATATTGGTCAATGAGACCACATGAAAGCAAAATTGGTTCTTTAGTTTCTAATCAGAGCAAAGTGATTTCTAACAGAGAAAAATTAGAAGTGGAATTCATGTCTGAAGAACTGAAGTGGAAAGGAACTGATATACCAAGACCAAATCATTGGGGGGGTTATAAAGTAATTCCAACTTTCATTGAATTTTGGCAGGGAAGACCAAATCGGCTCCACGATAGATTGGCTTACAATTTAACTTCTAAAGGATGGATGGTTGAGCGTTTATCACCTTAAGTTCAAATGAGTGAAATTTTATGTTTCTGATTTCCAATTGTTTACACCTGAGATTAACCCATTAATCAGTTGGTTTAAATCTTCCGATCTGGGTGTCCCATCAGAATCAGACCAAAAATTATACTCCCTGTTCCATCTTAAACCAGGAGGTATCTCAATTTGAACCCCTCCATTTATTGGATAATTTACTGGATTTAAAGGATGTACACCTCTCAGAGGGTGTGGTATCTGATCTATTTGATCAACTACGCGGTACTCTTCAGGCAATACTTCTCTTAATGAACCCGCTAGGTGGCAGGCTAACTTTCTGTTACTGCCTCCGAGAAGCACAGCCCAAAAATCATCATCTTTTCCGTATCCATGAACAGAAATAATAGTGTCGATTTTCTGCAAAAATTTATTTAGTTTTGATGACTCTGCTGGGTTAAAATTTTTCGACGATAGATGCAGCCGTGAACCTTCAGGCTGGATCAATGCATAGTATGAAGAGTTAGTTTTTTGAGCGACTTCACGCGCAACAGCTTCAGTAGCTCTCTCTAAACCTCCACCATGAAGTGCGCAGATACCAAAAGAAGATCGGATTTCTATTTCCTCAAATATGCCCGGTTCAGAAAGTAGAGCAGACAAGCTTTCAATTTTTTTTACTTTTATCATTTCTTTTTTTCTCTATAAAGAGCGACACAACTTAAGAAAACAATGAGGAGTAGAAGACTTGAGAAAAGAATTTCAAGAGGAACTGCCCATCTTTTCGGTTTTTCAAACCAATGAGTGACCCTTTCAGGCCATTTCAACACTAAATAAACTATTGGTTTTATAATTAATGTTCCTTTATATAAAACTCCTTCAATAAAAAACCAAATGCCGAAAAATGAAAGCCTGAGAACTTTTTTTGCTATACCCGTAAAAGCTGGGTTTAAACCCCAGATAATAAATGTCA
The DNA here is from genome assembly GCA_002721755.1 of Actinomycetota bacterium. Classification (GTDB taxonomy): domain Bacteria; phylum Actinomycetota; class Acidimicrobiia; order Acidimicrobiales; family MedAcidi-G1; genus MedAcidi-G1. The sequence goes on along the minus strand of PBLL01000031.1, from coordinate 8,403 downwards.
AAACTATTAGCCATAAGGCTAAACCAATTTCTAAACCTCCAACTTCTGAAACCCAAATTGTTAAATGTGATTGAAGCTCATTAATTTTTTCAACGATTTGATTAGCACCTACGCCCGGAGAATTTAAAGTTCTAATTTCATAAATTCCATAAATAAATAAGTAGGCACCCCCAATTAGTAGCGAAATAGCGCCAATTAGATCCACGTAAGGCAACGTTTTTCTAAGATTTCGTACAAGGCCACCTCTTGCCAAAGCCAAAGATAATGTTGAAACAGTTACGACTGCTCCCAGTCCAAGAGCATAGGTAAGAAAAATTATTGTGCCTTCAAAAATTCCTTGTCTACTAAAACTTCCTGAGATTTGTAGTAAAAAAAGAGGAGCTGAACATCCGACTGAAACGATTGCGTAAGAAATTCCAAAACCAATCACAGAGAAAATTTCATTTGATTTTGGACCCCTTCTATCGAATAAAAGAAACTTTTTTTGATTTTTTTTGAGCAAAAGAGAAAAACCGTATGGGATTAAAAGTGCCCCCAAGATGACAGTAATCCAAGGAGTTTTTCGAGCGATTGTCTCTTCATTAACCAGGTGTGATATTAAAAATCCAAGAAATCCAAAAACTCCTACAAAAGTTGTTGTAAGAGTCAGGCTGATAACTAAGCCTCGTAAAACCTGTTCTGGACGTGCCTGACTATCAGCAGTGTCTTTACCTATGAAATAACCAAGCCAAGTAGGAAGCATTGCAAAACCACAAGGGTTAATCGCCGTAACGATGCCGAGGCTGAAAGGAAGAACTAATTCGATATCAAACATTTAAGAGTTCCAGTACTGATTCTTCAAGAGCTTCTTTACTTATAGGACCTTGATGAATTTTTGATAATTTTCCTTCCACATCAAAAAAAGCAGTAACGGGTAAACCGATTGCATTCAATGACTTAGTGAATTTTCCGTCGGGGTCGCGACCCAAGAGGTAGGAAATTTGAAGCTCTTTCGCTCTTTTGCTGGCTCTAGTCGGAGAATCGCTTATATTTATGCCAATAAATTTCACTTTTTCATAGTATTTACGATGAGATGCTTCAAAGTGTGGCATTTCCTCTAAACAGGGAGTACACCAAGTAGCCCATAGATTAATTACCATGGGTTGACTATTGTCTTCATAAATTTCTTTAAGTGTTATAAGTTCGTTTTCTATTTCAAAAGTTTGGGTAAAAACGTTTTCATCAACAAATTCGATTTCTTCCGCGTTACTACATGAATTCGCAAGCAGCACAAATGCTAATAAAAGTTTTTTCACATCTATAAAGGTAGTCGGGAGGCGACCCTTACGACTATAGGGTCGCAAGGTCACCCCCCAACTAACCTTTCTAAATTGAGGTTCGTTGATCGTTACCCCAATTTATTTGGCCTTTCATCAAGCAGAACGGAGGGTGGACTGCAGATGAACAGGTATAGGTATCACTGGAAGTTCGTCTTCTGGTCGGGAGATTTTTCGTGGTCTGCCTCTTCCACGTTTGTTCGCTAAGATTTTTCCTTTTCGAAATAACTGACCACCCCAAACCCCCCACGGTTCATTGCGATCTATAGCTGCTTCTAAACACAATGCGAGGGAAGGACACTCACCGCAAATTGTCTTTGCTCTTGCTATATCTCCTAAATCTTCTGAGAAGAAAATCCCGGTAGGGACACCGAGTTCTGCGCATGCAGCATTTTCTCTCCATATTTCTCTTTTATATTCGATAGCAAACATTTTTTACTCCTTTTTTGAATTGATCTTGAAAACGAAAAAAGCCGCCGGATTTTCCGGCGGCCGTTGGTTTTGCTTTTTAGCTTTTAGCTAGTTGTTTTCCAGGGCCGCTTTATAGTCAAAAATCCGTACTTGTTGAACCAGAAAGAAAGTGTCTCTGCATGGAGAGCTGTTGTTTTCACCGGTGTTGGTACGTGCGAGGTTAAAGCATGATCTTCGGTTCGATGACCGGAATGGATATGATTTTTGTTATTCATGCTCATAATTTTTCTATTAAAACTGCAATGCAGTCTTAATAAACAAGTCTACCAAAACTACTTTACGTGACCACTCAACACCTTAAAGTGAATTTTGTCAACTTATTTTTCAATAAAATAAGCAAATTGATAGTTATTAGCCCAAATTAAGCGAATTTGTAGGTTTTTACACCCTGTTTTTCTTCGGGTAAAACCTCGCCGAGAATTCTTAGATGTTCGAGATGTGCATAAGTTTCGCTGGCTGCCATATCTCCCCACGATCTTTCTTTGAATAAATGTTTCATATAATCATCAACCGATGCTTCGCCTATGGAATCACCTGTTTCCCTAATTAACTGCAGGCGATCAACATGATGCTGAATGATGTCATTTGCTCGTTCCACAAGATTGTTAAACGGATGCCCGTGGGCTGGCAACACAAGAGAAACTTTTGAAAATTCTTTTGTTCTTTCTAATGAATTAAAAAAAACTGCTAAAGGATCCTCCATGTTCCCCATTCCGCCAATATGTGGAGTGATGGTTGGTAATACGTGATCTCCAGAGAAGAAAAAGCCATCGATTGGGTCGTACAAACATAGATGATCGTGCGTATGGCCAGGTAGATGAAGTGCCAACCATGTTCTTCCAGCAATTTCTAGTTCTTCAGAATCTTCTACTGTCAAAGATGGCTTTGGCACTTGAAACGATTTTGAATCAGCGCCTGTGTTGCTACCACTCCATTTTCTAAGTTCCTCAACTGAAGGAGGTTCTCTCTTCGTTCCCCAAGGAGTAGGTCTGCTAAGCATTTCCCTAAGTTTCTCAATATCTTCGTCATTTGCTAGATCGAGGGAAGCTGCATCAGGATCTTCCATAATGTCGTCAGTACCAAAAACTGATGAAAAAGAGGAATGGGTAAGGACTTCTACGTCGTAGTCATCACGAAGCCTGTGGACTCCCCCATAATGATCAACGTGACTATGGGTTACTATTGCTGTGTGTACATGTTTAAAGTTTGTTCCAAGGTCATCAAGTCTCGCTTCAAGAGAATTCCATGAATCTTTTCCTGGTAGCCCTGGATCTACCAGAGAAAACCCTTTCTTATCCTCAAGGGCATAACAATTGACATGACCTAAACCAGGCATTGAAACAGGAAGTTGCAGCCTATAAATTCCTTTGGCTATTTCAGTAATTTCTTCAGAAGCTGGCTCTTGTTCTTGCCTTATCGGGCGCGGAGATAAATTTGATTCTTCTGGATGAATTTTGTTCATTTGTTTATAAATAGGTTTTTCCGATAATGAAGTAGTTCCGCTACTGATTCGCGAATATCATCAAGAGCTCGATGTCCCCCAGTTTTTTTTGGAGCAGAATCTATAATTTCTGGATTCCATCTTCTTGCAAGTTCTTTAATTGTGGATACATCAATAGATCTGTAATGGAAAAAGGATGCCAAATCTGGTAAACCTTCTGCTAAAAATCTCCTATCAGTACCGATTGAATTGCCACATAAAGGAACGCTTCCGCTTTTTTCTATATGTTTCTTTAAAAATTCCAAGGTTTTTTCGCCAGCCATAGAAAGGGTTACCTCAGATTTAGGAATTTCATCTAATAAACCACTCGAAGTATGCATTTGTTCTACATGTTTGCTCATATTTTTTAACTTTTCAGCTGGTTGATGAATTACCAGATTAGGTCCAGTAGCAATTTCTTCAAGATCATCATTTGTGATTAAAGTAGCGATCTCAACGATTACGTCTTCTTTCGGGTTTAAACCCGTCATTTCTAAATCCATCCAAACCAACACAGTTTGATCATACGGGATTGATGTGTCTGTCATTCACTAAGAACTGCAAGTAAGGTCATATTTATGTTGAATATTCCAATTATTAGATTAATCGATGATGCAATTATCCCTGTTTACGCGAAATCTGGTGATGCTGGCGCTGATTTGGTTTCCGCAGAGTCAGTTGTTCTAGAGCCGGGTGGTGGTAGGGCTCTTGTTTCAACAGGAGTTGCAATAGCTATTCCTGAAGGATTTGCGGGATTTGTCCAACCGAGAAGTGGATTGGCAATAAAGCATGGAGTTACATGTTTAAATACACCTGGTCTTATTGACTCTGGCTACCGAGGAGAGTTAAAAGTAATACTGGTTAATACTGACCCAAGTGAGTCATTTCAGGTCAGTAAAGGCGAGAGAATAGCTCAACTAGTGATTCAAAAAGTTGAAGAATGTAATTTTCAAGAGGTTCAAGAACTGCCAGATTCAGAAAGAGGGGAAACTGGGTTTGGTTCTTCTGGAAGGTAGAAGTTTTGAAAATTACTTATCTTCCAACAGTTTATCCGCAACAAAAATCAGATAGGGAATCTGGGTCGGCTTCTCGGATGAGAACTATCACTAGAGAGGCAGCTCACAAAGGCATTTGGGACGTTGTTTTAGCAAAAGAAGTTAAAGAACTATTTGACGAAAAGGCTAGTGATTGGTCGACTACGCGAAATGTTCCTTCTAGAGGAGTTCCTGTAGAAGATGCTTTAGAGAGAGGTCGGGTTTACGGTGAAAGAGTTGTAGATCTAGGTGCTGGCACAGGTTTGGCAACTCAAATATTGATAAATAAATTTAAGAATGTTGTCGCACTAGACATTTCAAAAGAAATGATCCGTAATTCTGTAATATCCAAAACTCCTCAAATTTGTGCAGACGGTTACAGTCTCCCATTCCCAAACAATTCAGTTGATGTTTTTTTAGCTATGAATATGATTCTTTTTCCAGATGAGATAGAGAGATGTTTAAAAAATGAAGGTTTTCTGGTCTGGATCAGTAGTAGGGGTCCAGAAACTCCTATTTATCTTCCTCCGGAAGAAGTAATTGATTTGATGTCAGTAAATAGTGGAGTTAGCTGGTCAGGGGTTTCAGCTCATGCACTTGAAGGAACCTGGTTGGTAGCAAAACGTTCAGTTACCATGCAGCGTTAATCGAACGCGAATCGCCATTGGTTCTGATTTCAACAGAAATTTTGTTTCCAGATGGGTGAAACTCTATTTCTATCCAAGAATCTTTTGAAAGTAGTGCATTAATTTCTTGCTGCATCGCAACAGCTAGTTCGCTGACAACAGCAGGATCAATCTGGTGGATTCTCAAAATAGATGCTAAAGCTACCCTAGAAATTTCTCCGATTTCACAATCTGGTGAAAACTTGATAGTGGTAAAGTCCGGTTTGCTATCACACATCTAATAATTGTGACATTGAATCGAGTATTTTCATTTGCTGGGAAATAATTTCTTTTTAAATTGAAAATCTATTTTTTTCAAGACAGCATGTTAAATGGCAGTAATCGTTGACAAGGCAATTTGGCCGTACAAAGGGAAATTATGGGCTCATCTTGCTAGTGATAAAAATTTAGCTGAGTTGCACGAATTTGCTGAATTGTTGGGTCTTCGTCTCATGTCATTTCAAGGTGATCACTACGATATTCCAGAAGAAGTAAGAGATGAAGCTATCAGACTAGGGGCAGAAGAAATAGATGGTCGTGATTTATTATCTCGATTGAAAAAAGCAAAATTACGATTACCAGCATCAGAACGTCCAGATAAGTGGCAAAATTTGCGTGTATTTAAGCCAACAGGTGTTCCACCTGATTTGACTGGGATCATTTTAAGTAATCCTTTTCTTAATTTAGAAACCCTAGTTAAAGCTGACTGGTCCTTTACTGAAGTGACGGTTTTTAAAAGATGTAGTGAAATTGCTTTAGTGATTGAAGATTTCAGTGGTTTAGAACCCAAAATAAAATTCCTACAAGAATTGGAGTGGCGCTGCATTGATGGCAGACTTTTGGAGATTTTATTTTAGAGGCAGGGTTGTTTGTGAGAAAATTTTTTTCCCTTGTATTTTTTTTACCTTTAATACTTTGGGTTTGTTTGTCTTGCGCAAAAAGTGAAGAAAAAGTCGAAACTTTCATTGAAATAAACAAACTTGAAGAAGAAAGACTTGAATCTCCGAATGGTTGGATACAAATCGGTCCTGAAACTTTTGAATTGGTTTTTAAATGTTACAAGAATCAGCTGGGAGAAGCAGCAGCTATAGGAACAGGTGAAGATCCTGACACAGGAGAAAGTGTTGAAGCTCTAATCCAAGGTTTTACTGGAAGACCATATGTTGGTTTATTAAAAAATGGGTTAACAATGTTTGAAGCTTCATTAAAAGAGACATTAGATATTTCACTGGATGACCTTGAGATCAAATCAGGTCCGATCTTTTGGCAAAAAAATATAGATCTCGAATCTAGTTATGGTGAAAGTGCTGGTTACGGATCGTTCTTTATTAAATGTGAACAATTTGAAAAAGGTCTTCTTGAAGAAGAAATTGCCAATTAACAGATCTGAGTCATTTCAACCCAAGGAACTCTACCAGACCAAAGTTTTGTTATTAGCCGACCATCGCTCTTAAAAACAACGCGAAAATCTTTATCGGATAAATCACTAGGTACATAGATAAGAAGTTTCTCCGAAGAATTAGGAAGTACTTTTGTTTCTATCTTCTCCCCAAACAATTCATGAATCAGTAATTCTGTGTCTCCTATACCAGCCCCAGATCGTGTCTTAATCAATTCATTTTCAATATCTATCCGTTCTACGGTATTTTCCGCAATCCAAAAAGTAATTCCGCTTGGACCGTTTTCTGGTATTGCTAAAAAGCATTCGCTTCTTGGTGTTATAGGAAAAAATCTTGTTCCAGCTGCTTTTTGAGCTGCATTTATTGTCATGCCAAAAGTAATGGCATCAAGACCAACAGTGCTTATAGAAGATGAGTGATCAAGAGTAACTTCACCTTCTATTTTGACTTTGGGAAGAGTTCCGATAGGCGTCCTCATAGGTACGGAAGTTGTAGTCGTTGTAGTCGTTGTAGTTGTTGTAGTCGTTTCTATCGGGATTTGCAGGGTTTGCAATCCTCTGTTATCTGTATCAATTGCTCCAAACCAAATAATTGCAGCAACTAAAGCAGTTCCCAAGCCGCTGAAGAAAATAACTCTCATATTATGAGGCTAGAAGGAATAGTTAAATTTGTGTTTTCAACCGTGTCTTTAGTTCTTTCTCTAGATTCGACCTTATTTCAACATGAATGGAATGAGAAACCGGCTAGTCTAAATTTTGGGTCGCTAGCTCATCGGGTAGAGCAGGGGACTTTTAATCCCAAGGTGCCGGGTTCGAGCCCCGGGCGGCCTACTTAAAAAAAGGGCAGTTTATGAATCTGCAGTTTAACTTAGAGACAAGATCCATCGTTTACACGTGAAGTATTTAACTGGTTGGGTAAGAAAAAACACTCGTGGACTTTTATTAATCGTTACTGTTGGAATTATTGCTGAGTTAATTAGCAATTTGAACAGCCGGCTATCGTCTCCTGTGGTTGCGCTAGTTATTGGGTTTTGTCTCGTCAATTTTGGATTTGTAAAAGAATGGGCAAAGCCATCTTTGGATTTAGCTGCCGGTCGCATATTAAAAATAGGGATTTGCTTGCTTGGTTTCAGGCTTGCATTTTCAGAGATTACTGAAATCGGTAGTCCAATAGGAATTATCGTTGTAATTGCAGTTGTAATAATCGTATTTTTTGGTATTCAAAAAATTAGCGCTGCCTTTTCTGTAAATAAGTCTTTATCTCTCTTAGTTGCTTCAGGATTCTCAATTTGTGGGGTCTCAGCAATTGCTGCCATGAAACCTCTAAGTGGAGCTGATGAAGAAGAAACCGGCTATGCAGTTGGGCTAGTAACACTGTTTGGTTCTATTGCTGTTTTTGTTTTCCCAATAGTTCACGAAATTTTTCAACTTGATGAGAATCTATTTGGTTGGTGGATTGGGTTATCTGTTCATGACACTGGTCAAGTAGTTGCTGCTGCATCTGCTGTAAGTGAAAATACTTTAGATTCTGCAGTTTTAGTAAAAATGTGCCGGATTTTAATGCTTGCACCGTTACTAATGTTTGTGTCAATCACACAACAGAACAGAGAAAAAATCAAGAGAAAATGGAGCTTACCTATTCCCTTTTTTATTGTCGGATTTATTGCAGCAGCAACGATTAGATCAACGTCGTTTTTCTCCGATGAGTTAATTCAAAATATAGGGCAAGTAAGAAATTTTCTGATAACAGTAGCGATGTTTGGTCTGGGCTCAGGTGTTCGTATTAGAGGTTTAAAGAAACTTGGTCGCCAACCTATGACTCTCGGGTTTGTTTCCTGGATAGCAGTTTTAATCGTTACAGGTGCGGGTGTATTGATTCAAAATCAAATCTGATTGTTATTTAGAGAGGAAGATTGATTTGTTTAGCTTCCACGAATTCATACATTCCGAAACGCCCTAATTCTCTACCATTACCGGATTTTTTGTATCCACCAAATGGTGCATCAGTATTCAAAAAAGAACCATTCATATCAACTTC
>PBLL01000030.1 GCA_002721755.1 Actinomycetota bacterium | reverse complement strand
TTGAAGGCGGTGTGACATGGAAATTCGACCCGACGGTATTTCAGGAGCAACGCCGTTCTACTGCTGACGAGCTTCTCCGCCAAGTCACATGCCGTATCGCCCTGTTCAGAGCTGAAAACGGGCTTGTGACACCAGGAATCGGAGCTTACATGTACGAACAGCTGGGCCGTGTGGCACCTATCGTGGAGATTCCTTTAGCGGGCCATCACATGATGCTCGACCAGCCTCTGCTCGTCGTAGCTGCTATACGGACACTGTTAGCCGACTGGGAACATTCAGTTCCTTTCGAAAGAGACTGAGCGGACTCTGAAAAATGCTGATCATGACGCTACGGTCATTTCTATGAGTATGCGTCTTTACGACACGAGCCGGAGTGCTGTCGTTCCTTTCGAACCCGGTGACACTGTTTCTATTTACGTGTGTGGAGTCACCCCCTACGATGCGACTCATCTCGGTCACGCATTCACCTACCTTTGCTTCGATGTGCTGATACGCCGCCTTGAAGACCTCGGTCACGAAGTGAAAATGGTCCGTAACATAACTGATGTTGACGATTCGATACTCGCTAAAGCTAAAGAAATCGATGTTGACTACATGGAGTTGGGCTTATCTGAGACAGCACAGTTCAGAGATGACATTAAAGCATTAGATTTGCGTCCCGCGGTTGCGGAACCCACTGTCACAGGTTCAATTAACGAAATTGTTTCTCTTATAAGCCAACTCGCTGAAAAAGGACACACCTACACGGTTGATGGAACCACTTTTTTCGATGTAACTACTTTCTCTGATTTTGGCCAAATTTCTGGTTACGACGAACCAACAATGATCTCTTTCGCTAACGAACGCGGCGCCAACACCGAAGATGAACGCCTTCGCAATCCTCTTGATTTCATCTTGTGGCAGAAATCAGAAGAAGGTGAACCTTCGTGGGATTCACCGTTCGGCCCCGGGCGACCCGGATGGCACATTGAATGCTCAGCAATGGCCATGTCTGAACTCGGCCCGACAATAGACCTTCACGGAGGTGGCGACGACCTGATCTTTCCCCATCATGAATGTGAAACAGCTCAAAGCGTCACCGCAAACAACAGTCCTTTTGCCCGCCATTGGATGCACGTCGGGATGGTCGCCTACGAGGGGGAGAAAATGTCGAAGTCTTTAGGGAACCTAGTTTTTGTTCGTGACCTCAGAACCGGACACGACCCCAGAGCTATACGGTTGGCTCTTTTATCCAATCATTACCGTGCAGGTTTCGAATGGTTTGATAGCGACATCGACAAAGGTGAAGCAATGTTGGAAAGAATGATCGAAGCAGCATCGTGTCCCTCCGGACCGGATTCTGAAACCCTTCTGACTCAAGTCAGAGAAGCAATAGATGACGACCTGAATCTTCCTAAAGCCTGTGAGATTATCGATGATTTCGCTGTGAAGATGATCGAAGGCTCCGGAAACGACTCTGACGCTAAAACGGCTTTAACTAAAGCAGCGGAACTTCTTGGTGTCGACTTGAACTCTGTTTAGGTTTTTAGGTTCGAATTTGTTTCTGGCAAATACTGCCTTCTCTTTTCGCGTATCCTTTTAGTTGTGTTGAAATTTACTGACAGCCTCACAGGAGAAAAAACCGACTTCACTCCCCGCGACCCGGGTAAAGTCTCGGTTTACTGGTGCGGCCCCACTGTCTACGACGCCCCTCATCTGGGTCACGCCCGCTCTACCATGGCTTTCGATATTCTCGTCAGATATTTGAGATGGTCAGGCTATGAGGTTAAAGCCGTTTCCAACATCACCGACATTGACGACAAGATCATCGCACGTGCAGCTGAAGAGGGAACTTCTGAACCTGACCTGGCTGAAAGATTCGAAGAGATCTTCATAGCTGAAATGGACCGTTTAAACATAGCTCATCCCGATTTGCGACCGCGCGCCACCGAGTTCGTGGACCGGATGGTTTCTGTCATAACCGATTTGATTGAACGTGAAATGGCCTACACCACAGATGACGGCGTCTATTTCGATGTCGACAAACTTGCCGAATACGGTGCTTTGGTCAACCGGACTGTTGATGACCTCCGGGAAGGCGCCGGTGCGAGAGTTGACGTTGACGAAAGCAAAGACGATCCTCTGGATTTCGCACTTTGGAAAGCTGCGAAGCCTGGTGAACCAACCTGGGAATCTCCCTGGGGTCCGGGACGCCCGGGATGGCATATCGAATGTGTAGCCATGTCTTTAGACCTTTTGGGTGACGGTTTTGACATACACGGCGGTGGTGATGACCTGATTTTCCCTCATCATGAGAACGAAAGAGCTGAAGCTCTCGGATGCGGACGCGAGTTTGCTAAATATTGGATTCATAACGGAATGGTTCAGGTCGACGGGGAGAAAATGTCTAAATCTCTGGGCAATTTCACGACTCTTGAAGCGATGTTAGACCACTGGGATCCGCGTGCGCTAAGGCTTCTCATTCTTCAAACCCATTACCGCCACACCATGGAGATAGGAGCAGACGCTCTCGATGGTGCTGTTTCAGCTCTTGACCGTCTTGATGCTTTCGCTCACCGTTTCAGATCGACAAATCTGGGAGATTCTGAACCTGATAGTGATATTGTCGCGAAGTTCAACGAGGCGATGGATGACGATCTTGGAACTCCTGCAGCCACTGCGGTTATTTTCGATGCTGTCCGTGAAGCTAACCGTCATCTGGACGAGAACAACTCTGATGAAGCTGCAAGTGCAGGTTGCGCAGTTGAGACTCTCGTAGACGTTCTCGGGTTGAAAATAGGTCGCGATCAGAGGCCGTCAGCTTCTGAGGATTCAGATTTAGACGATGACAAGATCGAAGGGTTGATAGCTGAACGTAATCAAGCTCGCGAAGATGGAGATTACGCGAGAGCCGATGAGATACGAGATGACCTACTGGAAAGCGGAATAGTTCTCGAAGATTCAGCCCAGGGAACCACCTGGCATCGTTCCTGACTGTTTTCTAGTTTCTAGGAACGTCCGCCCAGGCGACATCTTTATCGACTCTCACATCGCCAGGGAGACCTAGAACTCTTTCCCCCAGGATGTTTCTCATAATCTCAGATGTGCCACCTTCAATAGTGTTGGCACGAGACCTCAAGAATGAGTACCTCGTAAGATCACCTTCAGTTCGTAGACCTTCAGGTCGTTTACGATCGTATCCTGCTTCGTAGAGAAGACCTTCTGCTCCTGCTATTTCCACACACGTCTCATATATGCGCTGGTTCATTTCCGCTGACATAAGTTTTCCAACTGAACCTTCTGGACCCGGGTTCCCTGATTTACTGGCTTCTCTAGCTCTCCAGTTTGTGAGTCTCAGAGCTTCAGCTTCCATCCAGAGTCTGCTCACCTTGTCACGTAGAACCGGTCTGCTTATCGGGTCGAGTGTTTCTTTCTTATCTTCCCAAACTTGCATCAAATCGCGGATCGGACCGACTCCTTTTTTGGGTACGCCACCGCCGAGTGCTACACGTTCGTTCATCAATGTGGTTACAGCTGCACTCCAACCTGCTCCTACGTCTCCGAAAACCCTGTCTTTAGGTATGCGAACATCGTTGAAGAAAACTTCGTTGAACTCGGCCTCTCCGGTGATCTGATGCAACGGTCTCACTTCCACTCCGGGTGATTCCATGTCAAGAAGGAAGTAAGTCATGCCTTTGTGCTTGGGTTGGTCAGGGTCAGTTCTGGCTACAAGCATTCCCCATTTGGACACATGAGCGAGCGTCGTCCAGACTTTCTGCCCGTTAACTATCCACTCGTCGCCGTCTAGAACAGCTCTTGAAGACAACCCTGCTACATCAGACCCGGCGCCTGGTTCGCTGAAAAGCTGACACCAGATTTCCTCACCGGTGAACATGGGACGCAACAACCTTTCTTTTTGTTCATCGGATGCATATGTGAGCACAACTGGCGCCCCCATACCGATACCAATCGGGTTGATCGCTAGATCATGGTAAGGCACACCGGCACCACGCAGTTCAGCATCAACTACTGTCTGCAGTTTGCGACTCGTCAGACCGAGACCTCCGAAACCTTCAGGGAACTGGACATATGCGAGCCCACGATCGAACTGTGCGCCGCGGAATTCAAACTGGTCTACCTTGTCGGGCGGAACGTCTTCAACAAGCTTTTTCGCTAAATCCCTGACATCACTTTCAGTAAGTTCGGCCACTGTCCCTCCATAAGTCTTAGAGAAAATTAAATAACAGGCTTAAACCTACCAATGGGTTAAGGGTTTTTGGTACTAAAAACTAAGCAATTGGCTCTAAATCAATGGAATCAAAATCCATCTGGTCGCCGTCGCGACGTTCCTCTTCGACTTCTGAAGAGTCTCTTTGATCCCAAACTTCTTCATCGAACGCATCATGCTCATTCATTTCATCAATTTCCTCTACAGACTCGCTTTGAGGCAGAGATGGGTGCTTACCTAGGCCTGTAAAAGCCCGTGCTAGCATAGGCGTTTTTTCAGGTGAGGGTGTTTTACTAGGACCTGAATCTTCGGTTTCTAAGGGGTGGCGCGCCTGTCCTATAGGCCTGACAACCTCATCAGAGTTTTCCCGCTTAAGTGCTGATAGCACTCCCCTTTTGCGACGTTTAGGACGATTTTCTGGATCTTCAGGGAATTGCACCAAATTCCCTCTGTTGCGCTCATCGATCAATTGCCACCCTTTAGGTGCTTTCAGGCGTCCAATGTGGACTTCACACAGGACAACCTGGCCTGGACCTTCCACCTCTTCAAGATCACGTATGGTAAAGGACGTTCCCTTGACATCCATTTCCACTAGATAAACAGCTTTTCCTGAGCAGGCCGAACGCATACATAGGTACCGCATAGACTCAAAGTTAGTACCGCGAGAAGCTCTTGTCGGGGACACCTTTAATACTTCTTAACGTTCTAGGCTCAAATCAATGTTTAAATATAAAAAACAGCACCAAGTTTCCAACTCTTTTATTTTGGGAATCGACGCTGATGACACTCTCTGGGAAAATGAAGCTTTGTTCTATGAGATCCAAGATCGTTTCTTCGAACTTATGTCCCATTGGAGCGAACCCTCTGAAACAAATGGTGCGCTGTTGGAGAACGAAAAGACATCCATCCCTGTCTACGGTTACGGGGTCACGAGTTTCGTCAGGTCCATGGTGTTGACTGCCATCGAGATCTCAAAAGGTGAGATAGAGACAAAGGATATTACAAAGATTTTTTCATGGGGAGATGATTTGATCAACGCTCCAATTGATTTACTACCAGGCGTAGAGGAAGCTCTAAAAGATCTGCATGACAGTTACAGTCTTCTACTGATCACAAAAGGAGATGTACTCCATCAAAGGGCAAAAGTTGAAAAAAGCGGGCTTTCTGACTTCTTTTGGAATATAGAAGTTGTAGGTGAAAAAGACACAGACATTTACAAAATGCTTTTAGATCGCTATGGGATAAACCCTGAAAAGTTCGTCATGATAGGCAACTCGATAATTTCTGATGTTCTTCCGGTTTTATCTATCGGCGCGAAAGCTATTCATGTCCCCCATCACACAACTTGGGAGCTTGAAATTCCTGACTCGAAGGAACTGGAGAACGTTGATTTCCCCGTAGTTGAAAATCTAGGTGGAGTAAAAGAAATTTTGTTGGGTTGGAATAAATAGAACCTATGGAGAATGAAGAAAAACCTCATTTGAAAAACCGGATCTGGGGAGCTAACCGAGAAAAGCTTTCTAAACGACCTGATTATCCGAAAATAGTTCTCTTTGCAGCCCTTTTCGGAACAGCGACTAGTAGTTATCCAGTTACTGTTCTTTCAGCTTCTCTCCCCCGGGTAGCGCAGGATTTGGGAACTACTGACGACTCGGTGACCTGGGTTCTAGCTGCCCCTTTACTGGCTTTTGCTGTCATAACTCCGATCGCAGGCAAATTAGGCGACCTGCATGGGCACAGACGGACTTATCTCGCGAGTTTTTTACTGGGCGGTGTTTTAGCTCTACTGACAGCCCTTTCGTGGAATGTAGGTTCTCTGATTTTTATGCGGACACTAACTCAAGCAGCGACTGCTGCTGCGGGACCATCGGCTATGGCTATCATCCTTTCGGTTTACGGAAGGGCAGAACGTTCTAAAGCCTTGGGACTGTGGATGGCAGTCGTTGCATTATCTCCAGCTTTAGGGGTGGTCACTGGAGGACCTTTGATTGAATGGCTGGGCTGGAGGACACTTTTTGTTGTTCAAGGGCTGCTCGTTGTCGTCGCTCTTATTGTCGGAGCTAGAACTCTTCCTGAAACCCAGAAACAGTCTGATGTAAGTTTCGACATTCCAGGCGCTCTTACTTTAGGTCTAGGAGTAGGAGCTCTTTTAGTTGCCGTGAACAGAGGAATCGTCTGGGGTTGGGATCATCCGGTGGTTATTTTTGCAGCTGTGATTGCACCATTGGCACTGATAGCTTTTAGAGCTGTCGAAAATCGTACAAAAATGCCATTGTTGCCTCCAAAATTAATGGCTAAATCTAATTTCAGTATTCCGATAGCCGTCCAGGCGATTCTGCAGGCTGCTTACATGGGGGCAATGATTATCGCTCCTTTCCTCTTGGAGCGTCGCTGGGGTTTCAGACCTACTGTCATCGGTCTTCTGATGCTCCCCCGACCTTTATCTTTCGCTATTGCTGCAAAACTTGGTGGGACACACGATCTGGACAAAGGCGCCAGACGTGTTTCGGTTACTGGCTGTCTAGTTTTTGCTTTAGCAATGCTGATCGCAGGTGTAGGAGCTCAACAAAAATGGTTGATTGTTTTCATCCTCGGAGCAGGGTTGGCAGGTGCCGGTAGCGGATACATCCGTGCCACGATCGCTAATGCCGCAACTTCAGCCGCTGGCGATCAAGATATCGGAGTTGCAGGAGGGTCTTTGAACATGCTTCAGATGGTAGGAGGAACCGTAGGTATCACTCTTGCAACTGCAATGCTCGGCACGAGTGCAAGTGGTTCACGTTTTTTGGCAATTCACCTGGCTGCCGGAATAACTGCCCTATCAGCAGCATTCCTTGCAACCAGAATTAAAGAACCGACGGACTGAGAATCTAACCCTCGATCTCCGAAATTGTCACAGATTCTATAACTACATCTTCCACAGGTCGATCTTGTGGACCTGTAGGCGAGGACTGAATCTTTTCAGCAACTTCTAATCCGTCTATAACTTGACCAAACAGTGAATAGCTTGGAGGCAACCCGACTCCAGAAGGACCCGTAATTACGAAAAACTGGCTTCCGTTGGTGTCAGGACCTGCATTGGCCATAGCCAAAGACCCGACCTGGTATTCGCCGCTATTGGGTAATTCATCTTCGAACCGGTATCCAGGTCCACCCATACCTGTACCTTGAGGGTCTCCACCTTGAATAACAAAATCTCTAATTACACGATGGAAAATGATTCCGTCGTAATAATGCCAGCGTGCCAAAAAGACGAAATTGTTGACAGTCATCGGAGCTCGTTTTGAATTAAGGGCGATTTTCATCGTTCCGGCTGTTGTGACCATTTCGGCTACATAATTGGCTTCTGGGTCTATAACCATCGGCGGTGGTGCATCAAACTGGGTTCGACGTTCACTTGAACCATCTGGGTTCGGGATGTTTTCATCCATCTTTACTTCCTTTTTTACTTTTTTTTATTGTCTTAGACCCCTGACGTTAAGCCTTTATTGGGAGGATCACACCCCTACGCGCGTGAATTGGTTAATTT
Organism: Actinomycetota bacterium; assembly: GCA_002721755.1. Classification (GTDB taxonomy): domain Bacteria; phylum Actinomycetota; class Acidimicrobiia; order Acidimicrobiales; family MedAcidi-G1; genus MedAcidi-G1. The sequence continues at coordinate 63,930 of PBLL01000030.1, read as the reverse complement.
GCGCGTATGGCGTTGTTACCCATAGAGGGTGATGAAGGTGGGGATAGTTGGATAGACAGGGTTACCCTTGTCTGCCATCACTGTGAGGTCACCTGGCGAGGTGTGCCTCTTGAACCATGTTGGCTCTGCGGTTCTCCCGGTAAAAAGCCTTTGGGAATGACTTTGGTTAAAGACGAACAAAGTTAAATCTTGTATTCCATCATTTGAACTCTCTTAGAACCACCTTCTGTGTCTTGTTCCCCTACAGGCACAAATCCGAATTTTTCATGAAAGCCCAGAGATCTATCATTTCTAGGTTTTATATTCACTTCTGCGCACATGAAAGGCTGATCTGTACCTGAACTCACTAGCGCTTCATAGAAACGTCGACCGTTTCCCTGACCCCAGGAGGATTCATCCACAACTACTCGATCTACGTACAAGAAACTTTCATATCTGCTGGTGAACCATTTGTAGTTGGCGCTTGCGTAGTTGACTCCAGGTCCTGTTAAACCGATTAGAAATCCCGTGATTAGAGATTTTTCATCCACTTTTCTCTCTGAAACTAAAAACAGATGAGAAACTTCCTCGAACCATTCCAAATCTGAAGATGTCAATTCATTTACTGCCGGCGCAGCTGAATTATTCAGAGCAAGAACCTCTTGAAGGTCGTCTCTATGAAAGTCCCTCAAAGTGTCAATTGACACACTGCCTCCTAAGCTTTTTCCTAAATAGGAACGTATCCTGCAAGTGTGACTATAAACAATTCAAATGCAGCAGCACGCGTCACTAATGGCAGCAAAATCTACGGATCAGGGGAAACCGAGGTGCGCGCGCTCGACGATGTAACTGTCGAATTCGAAAAAGGAAAATTCACTGCGATTATGGGACCATCAGGGTCCGGTAAATCAACTCTCATGCACTGTGCAGCCGGTCTTGACGATCTGACTTCTGGAACTGTTCATATTGGAGAGACAGAACTTGGAAGCCTTTCCGATAAAGACCTAACTCTTCTGAGGAGAAACAAGGTCGGTTTTGTTTTCCAAGCATTCAATCTTCTACCGACTTTAACTGCAAAAGAAAACACAACCCTTCCTTTAGACCTTGCGGGAACGAAACCTGACAGTGAATGGATGGATCAGGTTATGCAGGCAGTAGGAATTGCGGACCGTTTGAAACACCGACCGGATGAACTGTCCGGCGGACAGCAGCAGCGTGTGGCAGTAGCAAGAGCTCTGGTGTCAAAACCTGAAATAGTTTTTGCTGATGAACCAACAGGAAATCTTGACTCTAAAACCGGTGACGAAGTGCTTGATTTTCTCAGACACGCTGTTGAAGAACTCAACCAAACAATGGTTATGGTCACCCATGATGCGCAGGCAGCAGCACGTTCCCACAGAGTGCTTTTTTTAGGTGATGGAAAAATCGTTGATGAGATGGTAGACCCCACTGCCGACAAGATTCTGGACAATATAAAGAACTTCTCTAACTGACCCATGTTTGGTCTAACTATCAGAAACATCCGCGGTCGAAAGCTCCGCTATGCACTGACTACTTTTGCTGTTGTTCTAGGTGTGGCCTTCATGTCCACATCATTTGTACTAACAGACAAACTTAGAAGTTCTTTTGATGAACTCTCAGTCGACATCATCGGAGATGTTGATTTCAATGTTCGAGCTTCCATCCAAGACGGAGAGAGGTTTAATCGACTACCTGTACCAGAAGAATTGTTACAGGTAGTCACAGACGACATACCAGGAGTAGAAGCTGTAAGCGGCCAGATTATGGCTTGGAACGTCATACCAATTGTGACTGACGATGAAGGTAACCCTAAAGCTACTAAAACGCGTGGTGCTCCCCAATTTGGAATGAACTACTTCACCGATTCCGGTCCGTTGCAAGAATTTTTCATCTACGAGGGCAGACCCCCTGAATGGACTGGTGACATTGGCGATTCTTCGGTTGTAGGTGAATTCATTGTCGATAAGAAAACTGCTGAAGATTTTGATTTTGAAGTCGGGGAAATATATAAAGTCAGCGGTCCAATAGGAAATCGTCTTTTCACTCTTACTGGTATTGCGAACTGGAGATCCCCTACAGAAAACAAGAACTTCGGAGCAACTCTCGCTGCTTTTGAAGAACGAACTTCTCATACTTTTCTCGATTATGTAGGCACCTACGACTACCTGAACGTTGCTGTAACACCAGGGGCTAATCATGGGGATGTAGCTACCAGCATCCAGAACAGGTTGGATTCCTACACACAGAATTTCAAAGCTTCCATGTCAGCGCTACCCGAAGAACAACAAGCCGCTCTGGGATTCCTCAGTGATGTTCAACTTGAGGTTGTCGACCAAGAAACCCTTATTGAAGAACAACGAGATGACTTCAACTCCTTTCTAAGTGTCTTATCTGGTGTCTTGTTAGCTTTCGCAGTAATAGCCGTCATTGTCAGTGCGTTCATAATCAATAACACCTTCTCAATAGTTTTGGGGCAACGTGTTCGCGAACTCGCACTACTCCGTGCTCTCGGTGCAACTACACGCCAAGTTTTCCGATCGGTTATTTTGGAAGCAGTAGTAATTGGTGTAACAGCAACAGTAGTTGGATTAGGAGTCGGTTACCTTCTAGCTCTTGGTTTACGAGAACTGCTCGAATCAGTCGGTTTCGGAGCTCTCCCAGGCGTGCTGCCAATGAAACCAAGAACAATTATCGTGGCAGCTTTTGTAAGTATCGGAGCAACGGTCCTTTCTTCAATACTCCCAGCAAGACGTACACGTTCAATAGCACCTGTTACTGCTATGCGTGAAGAGGTAAGTTTTACTCCTACAAGTCTCAGAAGAAGACTTTTAATCGGTGGTGCTGTCACTTTGATTGGTGTAGCAGAATTAATTTCAGGGATGACTTTTGATATAGGAACAAATGGAATCCTATGGCTGTTAGGAACAGGCGCCATTTCTACTTTTGCCGGCGTTTACATGCTCAGCCCTATCGCCACCAAACCAGTCGCTAATATTTTTGGAAGACCGATACAGCGTTTATTCAAAATCCCCGGACGACTCGCCAGAGAAAACGCTGCACGGCGACCAAGACGTACAGCTGCGACAGCTGCTGCTCTTACTATAGGCTTGGCGCTCGTAAGTCTTGCTGCAGTTGTGAGCAGCTCACTGAAAGCTACTTTCATTGATCTGATAGAAGACAGCACTTCCATGGATCTAGTCGTTCAGGTCGATGGATTCGGCGGTGATTTTCAGGGATTTTCGAGCGACTTAGGAGATGAACTTAAAGAGCTAAGCAACGAACGACCCGATCTCATCGATTCTGTTGTCGCATACAGGTTTACTTTTGACGCTCTGGGTGTGGATGGAGATCTAAAGGATGTGGCAAGTACTGACTTTGCACTGATCAATGCACATATTGACCTAGATATCAGCCGAGGCTCCACTGAAAGCATCGCTGCAAAAGGAGATGTTGGGACAATCCTTGTCCACGAAGACCCTGCTGCAGAAAGAGGTCTAGAGGTAGGAGACCCTATATACGTGACTTTTCCGGGAAGCAGCGAAGTGTCTCTCACTACAGCAGCAATTTTTAAAAACGATGCCATGTTGGGCAACTGGGTTATAGATATGGCAACTTTTGATCGTTACTTCCCCCAGTCACAAGACAGTTTCCTCAGCATTCTGTTCAACCCTGATGCAGATCCGGAATTAGCTAGAGCTTCAGTTGAAAACTACACACAGGAGTACCCTCAACTTTCAGTCGAAAATAGGGCTGAATACCGTGAGAGTGTTGAAAAACAGTTAGATCAAGTTTTAAGTGTTATTACCACCTTCCTTGCTCTTTCATTATTAATTGCCGTATTAGGTATAACCAATACCCTGGCACTGTCTGTTTATGAACAAACACGCGAACTTGGCCTGTTGCGAGCAGTAGGCATGACGAGACGCCAGATGCGCAGAATGGTTCGCTGGGAAGCTGTCATTATTGCTCTGTTCGGCGGTCTTCTCGGTGTCACCATAGGAGTGTTCTTCGGTTTGGCTGCCACTGCAGCAATACCTGACGATTTCGTCAGTATTCTGTCAATACCTTTTGGTTCTCTATTGCAGTACCTTCTGATATCAGGTCTGTTTGGAATCCTCGCTTCTGTTCTTCCGGCATTCAGAGCCTCACGTCTTAATGTTCTTGATGCTATTTCTCACAACTGAACACCATCACTAATTAATTTACCGTTTCGCCTAAAGTTGATCTGGTGGATAAGAACTCAAATAACGTTCCCTACACGCAAGGTCTGCATGAGGTAGCCGACAATGTTTTTGCTTTTCTCCAACCTGATGGAGGGTGGGGATGGAGCAATGCGGGATTAATTGCTTCGGAGTGGTCCTCACTTCTGGTTGACACGCTTTTTGATTTGAAACTCACCCAAAAAATGCTCGATTCAATGGCTACTGTGACTTCAGCTCATCCCATAAATGTCGTGGTCAACACCCATGCCAACGGTGATCATTGCTATGGAAACAGTCTGGTAGCAGGTGACAACGGTGCTCAGATAATCACTACTGACGCTGCAGCAGTCGAAATGGAAGCAATTCCTCCTTCTGCCTTAGCTGCTCTGATGCACATAGATATAAACGAAGAAACTAATGCTTATATTAAAGACGCTTTTGGATCTTTTGATTTCACTGGTATTGAATTACCTGCACCTGACCGGACTTTCAGCGGTGAATTGCAACTTGACGTCGGTGGGCGCACGGTGGAACTCATAGAGGTCGGACCTGCTCACACCTCTGGAGACCTACTGGTACATCTGCCTGATGCTTCAACGATTTTTTGTGGCGACATTCTTTTCATTAACGGAACTCCGATTATCTGGGATGGGCCTGTAGCCAATTGGATTGATGCCTGTGACCGGATTTTGGGTTTGGAAGCTGAAGTTATTATCCCAGGTCACGGTCCCTTGACTGACTCTTCAGGAGTGACCGCTGTGCGTGACTACCTTACTTTTGTAGATAAAGAATGTCGGGAACGTCATGCCGGTGGTCAAACTGCTGACGAAGTGATTTCTGAAATTGATCTGGGTGTATTCAAAGAATGGGGAGAATGGGAACGTATAGCTGTCAATGTTCACGCAATTTTCAGAGAATTAGGTGACGACAATAGTGTTAAAACACCTATTGAACTTTTTAATGAAATGGCGAAACTTAAAAAATAAACGTTCTTAACCAGATTTGATTTCCATGTTTGCGGGTAATTCTTGTGAGTGGACAACAATGACGCGTTTTGTGGCACGAGTTAAAGCTACATATAAGGCTCTCATTCCCTGAATCTGCTCTTCAATAATTCTTTTTGGCTCAACAACGATTACGACATCAACTTCGAGTCCTTTAACAAGCCCTACAGGAACCACTGCCAACTGTTCATCTAGCCCTCGACGATTCGGACGTCCAAAAACAATCCCTGCTTTATTCAACAATGTTTCAATTTCTTCTACTTGTGAATTTGCTGCTACCACAGCAATATTTCCGGCGTCATCTTTTTTAAGTTCCTCGTTTATTGCATCTGGTAGAGAATCAAACGAGTGACTGTCCTCTAGGAAAATGGGAGGCTCACCGTCTGCCCTTACGGAACTTGGTGGTTTAAGTCCAGGTGCTGCTTCAGAAAGAACATTTGCCGCTAACTCCATAAGTGGCGCTGGGATCCTATAGCCAATTGTTAATTCACGCATCTGGGCTTCTTTACGGTCCGGTAAATGACGCAGAATACTCTCCCAATTATGATGAGCCCACGCCCCCGTTGCTTGTGCTATATCTCCAACCACAGTCATGGAGCCGTTCAGCGATCTTCTCGACAGCATTCTCAGATCCATTGGTGAGAGGTCTTGAATTTCGTCTACGACTATATGACCGAAAGTCCTAACTGCATCTTCTTCTCTTTTCCCCGGCCGTGGTCCTAACACTGAAAGTGCCTCATCAAGCAGAGCTGCATCGGAAGCTGACCAAGTGACTTCTTTCGATGATTTTTCTCGTTTTTTATATAAGGAATTTGCCTCTTCGTCAGTAAGTTTCGGATCAGCAGCTTTTATCAATGCCAGGGAACCGAAAGTGTCATTTAATAGCTGTGAAGGTGTCAGCACAGGCCACATCCAATCCAGTGCTTCTCTTACAGCAATTTGACCTTTGATTCTTTCTTCAATTGTTCTCTTATCAAGAGGTTCATTTGAGTTTAAAGCAAGTGTGGAATAGAACTCTTCTTCAACATAACGGCGGGCAGCATTATGAGTCCGGAATCGTCTCTGTGCCTCTGCGACTATTTGAGCAGTCTGTTCAACAGTTATATGCAACCACTGGACTCCGTATCCGATTCTTAGATCTTCACGAATGGCACGCTGGCGGATTTTCGTTGCTCGGGTCAAAAATTTGACCATTCGAAGATCACCTTTCAATCGTGAAACTTCTTCAGGGTCACGATGATCTTCTACTCGAACTGCTCCCACTAAATCGCCAAGAGCAGCCATTTCAACTCCTGCTTCGCCTAGAGACGGAAGAACCTGCTCTATATAGGCCAGAAAAAGACGATTGGGTCCCACTACCAGAACACCTTGCCCTTGAAGAGGAAACCTGTGCGTGTACAACAAATAAGCAGCCCTGTGTAGAGCCACAACTGTTTTTCCAGTACCAGGACCTCCTTGCACTGCTACGACTCCTGAAATTGGGGCGCGTATTATCTCATCCTGCTCACCTTGAATGGTTCCTATGATGTCTTGGAGTCGACCAGTTCGAGCTGTTTCAAGAGCCGCAATCAAAGCTCCTTCACCTTTCAAAGAAGAGTTGTCGCCATCACGAAATTTCTCAATATCGCCGAATATTTCATCTTCTAACGCAAGAAGACTTCTTCCTCGACTCACAAAATGCCTTCGTCTTTCAAGCCCCATGGGGTCGGAGCCTGTAGCTCTGTAAAAAGACTCTGCTATAGGCGCACGCCAGTCAACTACTATCGGATCCTGGTTGTCATCCCATACACCTACCCTGCCGATATAAAAAATTTCCGAGTCGGTGTTTTGATCGATACGTCCGAAAACAAGAGCGGCATCTCCCATATTTAGTTGACCTAAACGTGTGGAAACAGAATCCCAGATCGCATCTCTCTCGACGCGTGCTTGATTTGTTCCCCCTTTGCCTACTTCAACCATCGAAGTGAGGTCAAATACCCTCTCTTTTGCAGCCTCTAAACACTCGTAAGCACGATCTACGTAAGCCTGTTCAGCTTCTAACTCGTTTGAGATAACTACCCCCAAAGGTCTTTATTATTGATAATTGGGCTAAATTTTTGCCTTTAACGAAAAATGACAGGGTTCTAATCCTATCGTGTACTCGAAAAAACAAAAAATATAGATATGTACTTGAGCATGAGTCAGCAGAGGAAAAACAGATGCGCGAATATAGTGGAATGACAACCATAGGCCTGGTTTTAAGCGCGGGTGGATTTTCTGGTGCTGCCCACCATAGTGGTGTCCTCGACGCTCTTCATAGCGTTACAGGATGGGATTCGAGGCTTTCGGACGTAATAGTTGGAACTTCAGCAGGATCACTTATTGCGGTTTCTTTGCGTGCTGGAATTCCCCCACCTGACTTGGCTTGTTACTACACGGGAAATCCGATGTCTTCTGAGGGGCAGGAGATAATTGACCGTGTTACCACTCCTCTTAAGGTGCCTGAATCCAGCCTTTCTGGAAGCAGTAAACTTCCTTCGAAACCAACTCTATTTCTGAGAGAGCTTTTTCTGGGAGGACGCCCAAGACCTATGGTTGCGATCACAGGAATACTTCCGGAAGGAGAAGTTGATGGTTCTTCTTTCGCGGAAAGAACATCTCAAATCCATCCAGAGCCATGGCCTGATAAACCGACTTGGTTATGTGCGGTAGATCTTGATTCAGGAAAACGTGTAGTTTTCGGTAGAGATGACGTTAGAACAGATGTCGGTCCCGCTGTTCAAGCATCTTCTGCCATCCCCGGCCGTTTTAGTCCTGTAGACATTAATGGAAAACGTTATGTAGATGGTGGGGTTCACTCGGTAACTAATGCCGACCTTCTAGCGCCTCTACAGCTTGATCTGGTAATTATTTCTTCTTCCTCAACTTTGAGCAGTTCACAGAAAAACAACTCTCTTTCTGTGGCATGGAATTCGAGAACACTCCAGAAAGAGATTGAGCAAATTCGGTCCAATGGGACAGAAGTTTTAACATTTGAACCAACAATTTCTGATTTCTCGGCCCGTGACGGGTTGGAGTCTTCTAAAAAAGCTGCTGAAGACATCTTTCAAAGATCGCGAACTTCAGCAATTGCCCGTTTAGCTAAAGCTCAATCCGGCAAAGCCCGTGACATTTTAGAAAAATCGTTTCTCCAAATTTAGATGCAACGTTCACCTGAAAGAAAATAACTGCCCAATGCTTGTGTAGCATCCCATCATGGAGAACTCTTTTCTTTCCGCATGCAGATGTGAACATCACTCACAAGTACCGGTCTGGTTTATGCGTCAAGCCGGTAGATCTCTTCCTGAATACAGAAAAATTCGAGGATCTGGAAGTATTTTGGAAGTGGCATCAGACCCTGAAAGAGCAGCTCAGATAACACTCCAACCCGTCGAAAGGTACGGAGTGGATGCTGCAATACTTTTCTCGGACATTATGGTTCCTGTTTTTTCAATCAATTTTGGAATTGAAATACAGTCAGGCGTAGGTCCTGTTGTGGAAAACCCTTTCAGGAGTTCCAACGATCTCAAACGGTTACGAGCCCTAGAGCCTGAAATTGATGTACCTTACGTCGGCGAGACCATAAAGATACTCTCTCAGGAGTGTCCAGTTCCTGTCATAGGTTTTGCCGGGGCTCCTTTTACAGTGGCTTCATACCTGATTGAAGGGAAACCTTCTCGTTCACTTGAAAAGACAAAGGCGTTGATGGAAGAAGAGCCTGAGATCTGGGATTCCTTGATGGATATTCTTTCTGAAATCACGATCTCCTCTCTCAAACATCAAATCGAGTCAGGCGCTTCAGCTATTCAACTATTTGACAGTTGGGCAGGTTTAATCGACCCGAAAAAATACGAAGAGAAAGTTTTCCCTTACAGCAAAAAAGTTCTTTCATCTTTTGACGATCCTCTGGTGCCAAAGATCCATTTTGGGTTAGGCACACAACCGATTCTTCATCTCATTGCTGAAGCTGGAGCTGATGTAGTAGGTATTGACTCAAACACACCTATAGATGTCGCTAGAGAGAAGTTGGGAAATGAAATCGCCATTCAAGGCAATTTAAATCCTGAGATTTGTCTGGGTCCGATTGAAGAAGTGGAAAAAGCGGTTTCTGAAATTCTTATGCTCAATAGCAACAATTTTGGTCACATTTTTAATCTCGGTCATGGAGTTCTTCCTGATACTGATCCGGCAGTACTCGCCCATGTAGTTGAAATGGTCCACTCCCACGAGCTTCCTGAAAAAAACAATGCATAAGAAAAAAGTTGTTGTAGTGGGAGCTGGTATTACAGGTTTGACAGTTGCCTATCGTCTTTCTAAACACGAAGAGGAATTTGAAATCGTCGTTTTCGAAACTGATAAACAAATCGGTGGGAAACTAAAAACAAGTGATTTTGCTGGTTTTTTACTAGATGAAGGGGCAGACGCATTTTTAGCTAGAACGCCCTGGGCAGTGGAACTTTTTGATGAAATCGGTGTTTCAAAGGAATTTGTGTCACCTCGTGCCCGTTCAGCGTCTATTTGGACAAACGGATCATTGATACCTCTTCCATCTCCAAACATTCTTGGTATTCCTCTTTACCCTGACTCAAAATCATCTGAACTGTTAAGCACTGGAGATGTTCAAAAAATAGAACAGGGAGGCAGACCCGAAAACGCTATTCAAAATGAAACTGACATTTCGATCGGTTCATTGGTTCGTAACTGTGTCGGTGATTCAGTTTTTGAACTTTTTGTAGACCCTCTGTTGGGTGGTATTAATGCTGGAAATGCGGACGCTATGAGTTGTGAGACCATGGCTCCGCAACTCTTGGAATCTGCCAGACATAAAGATGGTTTAGTCGCAGCACTTAGGGAAACTTATGAAAAATCTGATCCGGAATCACCTGTTTTTTACAGCCACCCTAAGGGAGTCGGGCACATTGTTGAAAGACTTGCTGAAAATGTGAATGGATCAATTAGAAAAACTGAAAGTGTTCTTTCTATTGAACGCTTCAACGAGCAATGGCTCGTTAAAACCCCTGATGGATCTGAGCTAGCTGATGTTGTAGTCGTGTCAACTTCTGCTCAGGATGCTGCAAATCTGTTTTTCTCGGTTTCGCCTTCCATCAGTACTCGACTTTCTGAAATAGAACACGCTTCGGTTTCGCTAGTTAGTTTTGCCTACAAGGCTTCGGACATAACAATTCCAGAAAATGAAAGTGGTTTTCTGGTCCCTAGATCTTCAGGATTGTTAATGACTGCATGTTCTTTTTCAGGAAATAAATGGACTCATCTCGATGATGCGAGTCTAAAGTTGATAAGAGTTTCAACTGGTCGTATCGACGATCAGAGGCATGAAATGCTCGATGATGAAGAACTTGTTGGACGTTTAATGGATGACTTAAAAACCACGCTGGGCATAAACAACCACCCTCTTGAATTTCGTATAAATCGTTGGCCTAAGGCTTTGGCACAGTTCAAAGTTGGCCACCTGCAAAAAATGGAAGACACTATTTCACAACTAGCCGTCGAAACACCGGGAATTTTCATTTCAGGTTCTTACCATTTTGGAGTTGGAATCCCTGCGTCAATCCGCTCAGGAAATGAAGCTGCAGCTGCAGTGATAGAACAATTTGGAAAAAATTGAGAAGAATATTATTCAGTCATTCACTGATCAAGCCTTTGGTGGCAGGTCTCTTAATCGCCGCATCAGTTCCACCCTGGGGATTTTGGCCCTGTGCTTTTATAGGAATAGCGGTTTTAGATTCTTCCTTAGCCAATAAGAGCGCAAAAAAGAGGTTTGGTCGGGGTTTCTTAACGGGTTTAGCTTGGCTTCTGCCATCAACTTTCTGGATGATTGACCTAACCCCACCCGGTTGGATAGCCGCAGCCCTTATCCATTCGAGTTTCCTCGCTCTTGGAATGGCTCTTCTACCGCCAAAAAAAGGTCGCCAATTAGCGCTTATCGGAGTGATGACACTGGTTGAATTCGCTCGTTGGAGATTTCCTTTCGGAGGTGTCCCTCTTGCAACAATTCCAATAGGTCAGGCTTCAGGTCCTATTGCACCTGTAGCTAAAGTCGCTGGTCCCCTGCTCATCGTTGCAATAACGACTGCCGTTGGCTGCTTTATAAGTTCCATTATCCGCACGCCAAAAAAGGCAATGAAAACTTTATTTCTCACAGTGTTACTAGTAGTTGGAGTCGGGACGATTACCGTAGTCGCACCCGATGGCCATGAAGTTGAAAATATAAACGTCGCGGTGGTGCAAGGCGGCGGACCACAACGTACCAGAGCAACTCCAACAGGTGCAGCAATAGTTTTCGCGAATCAAGTTTCTGCCACCGAGAATGTGAAAACTCCTGTGGATTTAGTTGTATGGCCAGAAAATGTTGTGAACCCGGATCCCGACCTGCCTGAACCTGACAGAAATCCAAGTCGTCTGTATGCAGATGATGCACGTCTGACCCTTGAAAATATCTCCCAGTCCCTTGACACGGTTATTGCTGCCGGCTGGTTCCATCAAGATCCAGAAGATGTGACTTCAAATTTAAACTATGTGGAAGTAATCGAACCTGAAGGTCAGATTGCCGGAAGATTCAACAAAGTTAGGACTGTGCCTTTTGGGGAATTTGTTCCTTTAAGAAGTTTCGTTGAACGTTTCGCCAAAGACAGTCTCCCTGCTCGAGATGTCCGTCCAGGGACAGAACCCGCCGTGATTGAAACTTCACTTGGAAAGCTTGGGATTGTCATCTCCTGGGAGGTGTTTTTCGAGGAACGAGCACGTGAAGCAGCAGATCATCAAGCTCAAATAATTCTTAATCCAACTAATGGAGCAAGTTACTGGCTGACTCAAGTTCAGAGTCAACAAATTGCATCGAGCCAACTGAGAGCTATAGAAACAGGTCGGTGGGTGCTTCAATCTGCTCCTACAGGATTTAGCGCGATCATTGACCCTTCAGGCAAAGTTCTAAATAGAACTGGAATCAGTGAACAAGCTGTGGTTCAAGCAACTGTGGGACTCCGTTCTGGAAGTACTTGGTACACAAAGATCGGCATATTACCAATGTTGTTGATTTCTTTGATTCTTTTTGCAGTAGGACGTAGACCCCACTTTTTCAAGAGAAACTAAACATTTCCAAATATTCAGACTTCGATCATCAATGTTGCTGGACCATCATTTATCAAATCCACTTCCATGTATTCACGAAATTTTCCTGTCTCCACTGTGACTCCAGATGCTTTTAGGCCTTCAACTACCCTGTCGATCAAGGGTTCAGCTTTTTCAGGTGGTGCAGCCGCTGACCATGCTGGTCTGCGTCCTTTCGAGGTGTCACCATAAAGTGTGAATTGACTGACAATGAGGATCTCTCCATCTGTATCAATAACAGATCTATTCATTACGCCATCTTCATCATCCATGATTCTCAAATTAAGAATTTTTTTAACCAGTTGGTCAGACTCCTCAAAACCATCGTCATGGGTTACACCTACAAAAACACACAATCCTTGAGTTATAGAACCCACAGACTGATTTTCAACCCTTACAGTGGCTTTTTTAACTCGCTGCACTAAAGCTCGCATAACTCAACAGTATCTAATTAACAGTGAGTAATCGGCTAAAAATCCAGCGAGAATGTTCTAATGCCCAATTCCGTAAATACCCCTGCAGATAGCGATCAGAAGCTACGTATTGCTTATCTCTCTTACCGTGGTAAGCCACACTGTGGCGGTCAGGGTATTTACACACGCCATTTAACTAAAGCTCTTGCAGATTTGGGTCATAGTGTTGTGGTCCTCTCAGGGCAACCATATCCAGAACTAGACGAACGGGTAGAACTTGTCCGTCTGCCAAGCCTCGACATCTTCAACGACCACTTCCCTATGAGAAAACCAAGAATTTGGGAATTGAAAACTAAATGGGATTTTCTAGAAGTAGCCAGTTTCAATACTGGAAACTTTTCAGAACCATTAGCTTTCAGCATGAGAGCTTGGGACTACCTAAAAACCAGGAGGGACGAATTTGATCTTGTCCATGACAATCAGTGTTTAGGATGGGGACTATCACTACTTCAAAAAGCTGGTTTTCCCCTACTGTCTACGATCCACCATCCAATAACAGTTGACAGACGCCTTGAAATTCAACATTCAAGAACTCTTTTCGAATCATTTTCAAAAAGACGTTGGTATGCGTTTACAAAAATGCAAACTCGGGTAGCAAAACGCATGAACCGTGTTATGACTGTTTCAGAATCATCAAAAGTTGACATATCTGCAGATCACAAGGTCGATCCGGAACGCATTCATGTCGTTCCGGTTGGCGTTGACCCTGAACTATTCGCTCCTGTCCAAGGAGTGCAAAGAAAACCCGGAATGATTGTCACTACAGCTAGTGCTGATGTAGCTATGAAAGGACTCAAATACCTTCTTGAAGCAATAGCAAAACTAAAAACTGAACGTGATGTTGAGCTAGTGATAATCGGTAAACCTTCAGAAGGTAGCTCTTCCACAGACATAATTGATGATTTGGGGTTAACTGACTGTGTTAGTTGGATTCATGGAGTTTCTGACGATCGAATTGTTGAGCTCTACAGTGAAGCGGAAATCGCTGTAGTCCCCTCGTTGTATGAGGGTTTCTCTTTGCCAGCTATTGAGGCTATGTCCTGTGGCGTTCCACTAGTCACCACCACCGGTGGAGCTCTACCGGAAGTCGCCGGACCTCATGACGAAACTTGTTTTCAGGTTCCACCTGGTGACAGTGAAGCTCTGGCGTCAATGATTGGAAAAGTTTTAGACAGCCCTGAAAGTAGATCAAGGGTCGGCGAGAACGGAAGACGTAGGGTTATCGAAAATTGGAGTTGGCACCATACAGCTTTGAGAACAGTGGATCAATACCATTCTCTTCTCTCTGAAAGTCAAGGATAACTATCATGTTGACAGCTGATTATGATCTTCTAGGAGTGGAATCCGGAGAACGAATTCTAGATATGGGTTGTGGCTTTGGACGTCATGCTTACGAAGCTTTGAGACGAGGAGCCTCAGTAGTCGCGTGTGACTTGGGTTTTGATGAGCTTAAACAAGTTAGAGCAGTAGCAGGTGTCATGTACGAACAAGGTGAAATAGGTCCCCCTATTGCTATTGAAACAACTAATGGGGATGTGACCAAGTTGCCTTTCTCGGACCACTCTTTTGATCGGATTATTTGCTCAGAAGTCATGGAACACATTGACAACGATTCTGCAGCCCTAAATGAACTTGGCCGTGTTCTGAGCCCTGGAGGAACAATAGCTATAACAATCCCCTCACGCTTTCCTGAGAAAATATGCTGGTCTTTATCGGACGACTACTACGCCCCGAAAGCAGTCGGAGGTCATGTGCGTATTTACAAGAAGAAAGAACTGATGAAAATGATTTCCGATACTGGACTGGAACCCAAGGGGCACCACCGAGTGCATGCACTCCATAGCCCTTATTGGTGGCTTCGCTGCATAATTGGACCAAATAGACCGATCCAAGACAATTTTTTAGTCAGAACTTATCATCAGATTCTTGCTTGGGATATTGAAAAATCGCCTTGGGTTACTAGGGTTCTGGAAAAAATTCTAAGCCCTTTATTAGGTAAGAGTTTGGTTATCTACGCATCTAAACCATTGCTGGAGGCTAAAAATGTCTCTTCCTAATGTCCCAAATGTGGTGAGCACCGAAGAATTGATAACAACCGCTGAAGCAATTATCGACTGGCAACTCCCAGACGGGATGATCCCATGGTTTCCAGGTGGTCATTCTGATCCATGGAACCATGTAGAAGCAGCAATGGCACTTGCAGTGACAGGTCATCTAGATGCCGCAGAAAAAGCTTATATGTGGTTAAAAGACAACCAGTTACCAAATGGTGCATGGCACCACTATTACCTTGAAAACGGCATTGAAGATCCAAAATATGACTCAAATGTAGTTGCCTACGTTGCAACAGGTGTTTGGCACCATTGGCTTATGACTCATGATCGCGGTTTTCTTGAAACAATGTGGAAAGTTGTTGAACCGGCAATCGACTTTGTGCTTGATCTGCAAACGCCACGTGGAGAGATAATTTGGGCTATGCACCCTGATGGAACTCCTTGGTCATATTCACTTTTAACCGGTTCATCAAGTATTTGCCATAGTCTGCGGTGTGCAATTTCGACTGCTGAAGAACTGGGTCATGAAAGACCGGATTGGGAATTATCTCTTGCCAATCTTGCTCATGTGGTAAGGAAATATCCTGACAAAGCTTTTGCACCTAAAGAAAGGTGGGCTATGGACTGGTACTATCCAGTACTTTCAGGAGTGGTTACCGGGGATCGGGGCAAATCCATACTTTCAGAGAAAGCAGACCTTTTTATCATGGAAGATCTGGGAATTCGATGCGTGAGTGATCAGCCATGGGTTACAACAGCTGAGACGTGTGAATGCGCAATTGCTTATCTGGTGCTAGGAGATCAGCAAAAAGCTGAATTGCTTTTTCTTTGGAGCCAGCAGATGAGACAGTCAGATGGTCACTATTTAACTGGCTTGGTGCACCCAGCGAAACAATCTTTTCCAGAAGATGAGAAAACAACTTATTCGGCGGCTGCCGTTATTCTGGCCGCTGACGCAATATCCCAATCAAGCCCTGCTTCGGGTATTTTCACTAATCATGCTGGACTGCCTGAAATAATTAATACTGAAGAACACATCCTTGATCTCGATTAGCCATTAACGCGTCTATATATCGGAACCAACTCTTTGCAACACTCGTAGAGAACCCACTGCGTCAACCTCTTCAAAAGAATTTGAATTTAAAGCCCTTTGAAAAATCTCAAAAGGTGGTCTTCCACCCTCTTTAGGGTCTTCAAATACATCATGTATTAAAAGCTTCCCTCCTACCAGGAGTTTTGGCACCCAGTTTTCATAATCCGCATGTGCTGGTTCTGAACCGTGTCCCCCATCGATGAAAAGTAATGACAAAGGAGTGGTCCAGTTTTTAGCTACCACTGGTGAATCACCAACAACTGCAACGACAGTTTCTTCAAGATCTGCTTTCTTTATATTTTTTCGAAATTCTGGCAAAGTATCTATCAATCCGATTTCTTTGTCGACAATTTCAGGATCATGCCATTCCCACCCTGGTTGATTCTCTTCTGAACCCCTGTGGTGATCAACCGAAAAAAGGATTCTTCCTATTTTTTTTGCAGCCACCCCCAAATAGATCGCAGATTTACCGCAGTAACTGCCGACTTCAAGAAAAGGACCATCAGTTTCAACAGAAGTTGCATGTTTAGTTAGTGCTAAACCTTCATCAGACGGCATGAAGCCTTTTACTTTTTCAGCTAGTTCAAACAGTAACTTTTCGCTTTTTACCAAGATCAACCCGTAAATTTTTCTTGATTCGAAGTTTCTTTTGGGTCATCTTCAACCGAGTCGCCCCAAAGAAGGTGCTCGATCACCAGAAATCTAACTATCCATAAAGTCCCATAGGCAGAAGCATTTGCTATTTGCACTGACCAGGTGCCACCAAAAATTCCATCTACCACTCCTACTACTGCTGTAGAAAGAGCTAACCCTGCGAATGCCAGCATCCAGAATGGTGCGATTTCCCCTCCTACCGAGTGATCACCTTTAGGCTGCTCCCAAACATAATTACGACTAAGTAGATAAGCAGGAATAGTGCTTATTGCAACTGCGCATGCATTCGCGATCATTCCAGGTAGTCCAATTACCGCATGGAAAACAAAAAGAACCGTCTGACCAACAATGGTATTGACAACAGTCACTCCCATGTAACGAAGGAGTCGCTGCGCATAATTTTGGAAGAGGCGTTCAATCACAGAACGGATTTTTGATTTCAAGGTTCAGATCCTAGCTCACTGGAATTGTTTCTACTTGATTTAACCTAATTCATCTTTTTTTAGAAGATTTTTTGCTAAATCATTGGCTACCGAACTGGGAGAAGATTCCTGGTTTTCCTCTAAATTATCTATAGATTCTTTTGAAAATTCTGAGAGTAGGTATTCTAATCGCGAACGGACTTCGGCCTTCCAACGCTTGGATCGCCTTAGAGACATTTGGTCTTCTTGGATTAAGAACTGATGATGTTCTGAAACGGCCTCCTTCAACTCATTCAATCCTTTACCTTCAGTTGCTGTTGTCATGACTATTTCTGGTCTTCTAACTGCTTGACCAGTAACTTGCGACAAGTCGATCATCAATTCAAGATCTCTTCTGGCATCATTGGCGCCAGGTCGATCAGCTTTGTTCACGACGAAAAGGTCCGCAATTTCAAGCAATCCAGCTTTATTTGCCTGTACGGCATCACCCCAGCCAGATGTAACCACTACCACTACTGTGTCAGCCGCTGAAGCTACATCAACTTCAACTTGACCTACGCCGACCGTTTCAATGATTACAGGATTAAATCCGAAAGCATCAAATACACGTACCATGCCTGGAACTGCAAGCGCTAGCCCACCGGCATGTCCTCTAGTCGCCATTGAACGTATAAATGCGCCTGCTTCTGTCGCTTCCTCCATTCTCACTCGGTCACCCAGAATCGCACCTCCTGTTAAAGGTGATGAGGGATCAACTGCCAGCACTGCAGGTGTGTGATCAGATTCTGCCAGATCTCTCGCTAAAGAAGCTGTAAGAGTTGACTTTCCGGCTCCTGGTGCTCCCGTTATACCTATTACATGTGATTTGCCTGCAAGTGGGTGAGTTGCTTCAGCAATTATCTCAGCAGAAACACCTCCCCTTTCGACTAGAGTCAACAACCGAGCGACTGAACGTCTATCACCTTCACTTGCTCTTTCTACGAGTGAATTTATTGTAGAGTCTTCACTTGCCACGGGTGGCCACTGCCTCACGCACGCATGCTGCTACATCTTCAGCTGAAGCACCTGGACCAAGCACTCCGGCCACTCCGGCTTTTGCCATAGCTTCTAAATCACTTTCAGGCACTATCCCTCCAACTACAACTGGAACATCAAGGCCTGCATCTCTCAATGCGTTTACTATTAGTGGTGCCAATGTTAAGTGTCCTGCATTGTGCATTGATATGCCTACCACGTCTGCATCTTCTTGTTCTACCGCTGTCACAATCATTTCAGCAGTCTGTCGCAACCCCAAGTAGACGACTTCCATGCCGGCATCTCTTAACATTCTCGCTACAACTTTGAGACCTCTATCGTGACCATCAAGACCTAATTTCGCGAGAACTATTCGTATAGGTTCATTTTTAGTCATACAAAAGCCTTTTCTACATAAGTTCCAAAGACTGATTCAAGCGCATTGACAATCTCGCCTTCTGTTGCCCTTACTTTAACTGCTTCGATTATCGCAGGCATGAGATTTATTTCAGGATCAGCAGCTTCTGAGGACAGCCTGTTCAATGCCTGTTGCACCAAATCACTGTCTCTTGACTGCTTTATTTCAGCTAATCTTTTCAACTGAATTTCTTCAGTGCCGGGATCGATGCTAAGTAAATCAACATTTTCACCCCCTCCTTCAGTGAAAGAATTGACTCCCACTATGAGACGATCTCCGCTATTCACTTCTCTTTCAAAGCGATATGCAGCATCTGCGATTTCTCCTACAAACCATCCGTTTTCTATTCCTGCGTACACACCCTCGAGAATCGACCCGTTGCCAAGTTCGTCCAAATGCTTGAATATGTCTTCAGCTTGCCTTTCCATCTCATCTGTCATCCACTCAACGTAATCTGAGCCTCCCAAAGGGTCAGCGACATTAATTACACCTGTTTCATGGGCGACAATCTGTTGCGTGCGCAAAGCTATTCTTGCAGCATCTTCAGTTGGAAGAGCTAAAGCTTCATCGTAACTATCTGTATGCAGGCTCTGGGTTCCTCCAATGACACCTGCAAGAGCCTGGATCGCAACACGTGCAATATTTATCTCAGGTTGTTGGGCTGTTAGTGAAACTCCAGCAGTTTGTGTGTGGAAACGCAGTTTTTGACTTCTCTCATCTTCCGCTCCGTAACGGTCACGAAGCCATGACGCCCAAATTCTTCTTGCTGCGCGAAATTTTCCTATCTCCTCAAAAAAATCTGAGTGACTGTTGAAGAAGAAACTAAGCCTAGGTGCAAAATCGTCAACCTTGAGACCAGCTGCCTGTGCTGCTTCTACATAGGCAAATCCATTAGCCAAAGTGAATGCGAGTTCTTGCGCGGCCGTGGAGCCCGCTTCTCTAATGTGGTAACCGGAGATTGAAATCGGATTCCAACGTGGCATCTCATTCGTCGTGAAAGCAACTACGTCGCTTACCAACCGCACAGATGGTCTTGGTGGGAAAATGTACTCCTTTTGCGCCTGATATTCCTTCAAGATGTCGTTCTGAAGTGTTCCGTTGAGTTCTGCCCTTTCCACTCCACCTTGTTCAGCTACTGCTACGTACATTGCGAGAAGAATCGCTGCAGGACCATTTATCGTCATTGAAGTAGACACTTGACCTAAATTAATGTCAGCAAAAAGATCGATCATGTCGTCAAGCGTGTCAACCGCAACTCCTGCACGTCCTACTTCTCCTATAGACCATTCATTGTCAGAATCGCGACCCATGAGTGTTGGCATATCGAAAGCTGTAGAAAGTCCGGTACCGCCAGCTCGCAACAACTCTTTGAAACGGGCATTGGTATCTTCTGCTGTTCCAAAACCTGCGAACATTCTCATCGTCCACAGTCGATCCCTGTACATACCGGCATGTATTCCGCGGGTATATGGAAACTCACCAGGCAGTGGATCACTGCCGTACACAGATCCAACTGGAACTCCTGACATAGTCCGGAATTCTTTTTCCTCATCCATATATGTCAACTCCTACTGATTGGATGCATAGTGGATTTCCACGATAACAAAAGTCAAAGACGGCTTAACCTAGTTGTGAAATAAAGCCAGTAATTTCTAAATTAAAACTCATTTTGAGGTATTAATTTCTTCTGAAATTGCTTCCCATTCACCCTTGTCTTTGTTCCAACGTCCCAATATAAGAGAATCTCTTGCATCAAACTTGTCAGGTCCAAGTGAAACATATTTGTAACCGGGTAGAGAAAAATTCCCAATTTCAGCTGCAGCTTGTGCAAAAGATTCATTTGTTAAATCAGGTCCTGCGGCAGTCGCTACTGCTTCGAATAGAGCTAAGAATTGACAAGGTCCTGCTGTGCCCGGCCAATAATTTGTCTCTTCAGGTTCAAGCTTGTCCGGGGGTCGCACCTCAATTCCGAGTGAGTCCTCTACAAGGTCCATGCAATGAGCGAAAGATGGATCTTCACGGCTATCAAACGCCTTGTTAGTAAGAATCAACCCGGAGTTTTCAATTTCTGGAGGTGGTTCTTGGGACCACATATTCAAAGAATCGCCATTGTGAAGTAAAAGGTTAAATTCATCTCCTAATCCGAAAAGGTACTCCATTGCGTAAATTGCTTCCCCCACGAACCAGATTGTCGAAACTCCTTCACTTCTAGCTTTTTCAAGAACTACCTCTAAAAACGCAATCGTGGCTGTCTCATCACCTGTGTTTTCATTTGATGTTACAACTGGGACTGAGACACCCTCTGCTTCAAGTAGAGCTTTGACTTCGTCCATGACAGGTTCGGATTCAGGATCCGCACCCCAAATCATTACTTTTCCTAGATCTTCGAGGCTCTCAGTTTGTCTCAGAAGACTTACAAATGCTTGTCCGCGCCTACTGAGATTTATGTCCGTGGTTATCCAAGATGCACGCGCTCTATCTAATTGTTCGATAGTTGGTTTAGCTCCTACGAGAATAGTTTCGTAAGTGTCGGTAAAACACTCATTAACTCCTTCTGCTCCGGGTCCAGCAAAACCATTTAGCACTGCAAAAACTTCTTCATCTTCTGTTAATTCAACACATGCAACTTCGGCGGTTAAAGGTCCAACGGGTAAAAACAAACGATGAATGATCTCTACTTTCCGACCTAGAATGCCACCTCTTGCGTTTAGGTCTTCTACAAGCACATCTACCATCGGTGGGTAATTCGCATATGTCAGATTGAGACCGGGGAATTGTTCATTAAATAGTTCGAAGTCGATTGATGTAAAGCCAACTTTTATCGTTTCAGCTGTAACACCTCTGAAAGAGTCTGTCAGAACAATTGGAGCTGCTGTCGTGGTCGGAGCTGCAGTCGTGGTCGGAGCTGCAGTCGTAGCAGGAGCTGCAGTCGTAGCAGGAGCTGCAGTCGTGGTCGGAGCTGCAGTAGTGGTCGGAGCTGCAGTCGTCGTAGTCGGAGCTGCAGTCGTAGCAGGAGCTGCAGTCGTGGTCGGAGCTGCCGTCGTGGTAGGAGCCGGTGTGTTTGACTCGATTTCTTCTTCTCCTCCGCAGGCAACAAGAAGAACTATCAAACAACAGTTAGTAGCAAATAATAACCTTTTCACAGCAACCCCCTTGGGTAAAACCTTAGCTCGACTGTATGTACGTCTCACAAAGCGGACTTAAAGCCCTAAAATCTTGTGAGCTGCTATGTTTCGATTTCTAATAATCTCACTTCTCTCTTCCAAACTGACCTTGCTTGTATTTTCAGGAATAAATCTGTCAATTTCTTCATAAGGGAAAACTTTGATAGTCGGCTGGGGAAAATCTCTGGCATGAAGCCAACGACCCATAATAGTTAGCTGTGAATAGCCCGCTGTATCAAGCCAATTGTAAACCCCTGGATCTCTAGCTGAGATGAGGCAACGAAAAACACCATCTGAATCAATTTTTGCTTGGAAACCGTTCAATGAAGATTGTCTGCGCCACCAATCCAGTGATTCCCAATAAATACTTCCTAGCTGAAATCCCCAAAAATGGCATTCGGGAGGTGTCACTTCTAGGAGTGCTACTTCATCTTGATTGATCTCTATCGAACCCATCCCATATGAAAGACCACCATGACCGCCCCAGTCGCTTTCTTTAGGATTTAAGAAAGTAACAGTATTTGGTTTGTCCATAAACATCCGAATCACTTGATCCCAAAATGTTCCAGCCTCATCAAGCCATTTGATTAAGAGTTCAGCTTTGTCGACTATAGCTTCAGGTCTTTCAGGTGGCGGAGGGTATTTAACACCGACTTTTTCAATCGATAACTCTGCTTTCTGTTCATTTTCCCAGTCGTAAAAAAACTGTCTTATGCAAACCGATCCTGCATCTGGGGTGAGTTGTATCCAATTACTCCGCTCGTCGCCTTCTGGCGGATCTGGACTGAGAATTATCTCAACACTCCCATCTCGACCAGTCTTTATATCGGAAAATCCTAAATTCCCAGTCCTTTGATAGTTAGGAGCATTTGCAAAATGTGGAGAATGGATCTCAATATCAAATTGATGAGCAGTGCCACGATTTCCAAAGATACGGTAGGTCGAATCACCGCTGATACAGGCAAACGAATACAATCCATCGGGAGAATCAATACCCCACGAATATGAACGATCGGCCCAACGGTCGAAATATGGATATTCAGGATCATTCAATTCCATCGCTAACGTTGCGCCCGCTGTTAAATAACGAGTCATGTACAACAGGCCTGTGGCTCTTTCCAATGATCGAGGATCTGTTGCATCATCGTTATAAACAAGTCGACCTAACCTTTTCCAAGCGTTAATTAAGTCCTCAAAAATATCCCCGGATCTTAGTCGATCTATTTCATTTTTCATTTTCAACTACCGGCGGTCTATTAGCTTCATTGGCAATCATCGGATTCAAATATTCTTTGACACCGCAAATTTTGCCGTCACGAAATCGCCACAATCCTATATAACTATTTTGGTATGGCTTATTGGTAATTGTAGACCTTCCTTCACTGACGTATTCCGCAATCAGTAAGTCAGGGTCTAAACATTCGAAAATGTTGGTAAGTGTTAGTGTGAATTCAAGTTTTCCCATTTGTGGTTTCAGGTAAGAAATAATTTCGTTCACACCTTTTAGAACTTTTGGGGGTTCGCTGTAAGGAAGTTCGAGAACCCAGTCCTCAGTGTAGAGACTCGAAAAAATGTCACTATCACCTCTCCCAATTGAAGAAATTGCGGTCTTCAAAACCTCTATATTGCGGTTACGAACTTTTTTTTCATTCAATAATCTCACCACTTTCCAACCAGATTCTTTCACTCTCGGAAAGATGTATTTCAGAGGAAGCTACGTTATGCGAAGCTTCGATTTTGCTCCGTGAAGCGCACAATGCATGTGTTGGAAAATCAGCGCGTAAAACCCATGAAACCGCTATCTGTTCAAGCGTGCAATCTTTCTTTGTTGCTAATTCAATAGCGCGTTCACGCCTCGACCAGTTCCTTTCCGAATGGTAACAGCGAGCTGTTTCGGACAATGTACGAGAATGCGGTGCCAACATTGATTCAAAGTCGATTGAAGAGGTTAGGTAGCCTCCAGCTAAAGTCGACCATGCCAACACTGGGAACTGCTTCTCTTTCAGCCACTCTCTGTCGTCGTGTGCTGTATCTCCTGAAATGCTTGTTACAGAATCCCACGGAGGCTGTTCTTGGGAAACTAGGGACATGTGAGGACTCAAAACTGCTGGAAGAACCCATGAATTTCTTTTTGAAGACTCCAAAGCACTTTCTAGTCGATTGATACTCCAGTTCGATACACCCCATGAATTCACCAGACCGGCTGAAACCTGTTTATCTACCGCATCGACTAGTTCATCGATCGGCACTGCTTCATTATCGCGATGGAACAGCCAAAGATCTAAACGATCAGTTCCCATACGGTCCAATGTTTTCTCCACATCCAATCCAACACATTCTGGCAAGACACGTGATTCTTCCCAATTGGGTGGCCCAGGATGACAACCTTTACCAATAACAATGACTTTGTCACGAATATTTCTAGCCTTGATCCACCTCCCGAGTCGTTCATCGCAAGTACCATCTTGATCTGCGTATACAAGACCTGTGTCAAACGCATTGATTCCCGAATCCATTACATCGTCAAGTAATTCTTCCCAATGAGAAACAGATTCATCACCAAATAGAGTTGTTGCTCCTTGAATAACTTGAGGTAGAGGAATATTAATACCTGCGATATATCTATATTCCATCTTGATCCTCACTATCTGCCGGATATCTAACACCAATTTGATGTCGGATCTGATCCATCAGCTGAGTCATTGAACGAGAACACTCCCAAGAAACTTTTGGGCTTTGTGTCAAACCTTCCGATAAGCATCTGTTTACCTCTTGGATCTGGTATTCAAATCCGTTGATTTGATGAGGTTCGCTAATTTCCTCTTTGTTAGACACTTGCGTGAAGAAAGCTTTCTGCGCACACCAGAAATAAGGTATTTCTATAGAACCTGACTCTCCTACAATGAGACCCCCATTTGGTAGCGAGAGATTGATAGCTGAACCAAGTTTAGCTAATGATGAATTGGGGTATTGAATCAATAGGGACAGATGGGCGTCGACACCATCAGGCGACAATTCAGCTAATGAAAGAATTTTTTCTGGACTGGTTTCATATATCAGATCTGCAAGTGTTAAGGGATAAATTCCAACATCCAGAAGACTTCCTCCTGCGAGTTTAGGATCCCACAAACGTGATTTCGGATCATAGGGTGAGTTGAAACCCAGAGAGGCTTCAACAAGTTTTGGTTCGCCTATGCGACCTTTTTTTATATGGTCTGCAACTTTTTCGTAAATTGGCAAATGTCTGGTCCACATTGCTTCCATAAGAAATATTTTGCTCTCTTCTGCTGCGTTTATCATCCTTTCAACTTCTCTTTGATTTACAGCTAGAGGTTTTTCACATAATACGGGCACCCCATTTTCTAAAAGCGTTATAGCCGCATTGCAATGTTTACTGTGAGGTGTTGCTATGTAGGCGGCATCTACTCCTTCTGAAAGGAGAAGTAAATCTTCTCCTGATTTCTCTATTTCGTTTTTGATCGCAAAATTCGAAGCTCTTTCAGAATTGCGTCCAGCTACAGCAACAACTTGGTGACCTATTCCCCGTGCAGCATCAATAAAATTAGAAGTGATCTTCCCATGACCAACAATTAACCAGCGCATTTAACTGGGTAACTAAAGTATGACGACAGAACGAAGAACTTCACCGCGTTCCATTTTGTGAAAAGCTTCTTCAACTTCATCTAAACTTATTGTCTCTGAAACAAAACGATCAAGCTCGAGACGTCCCTGCAAATAGAGATCTATAAGCATCGGGAAATCACGTGACGGCAAGCAGTCTCCATACCAGGAAGATTTCAGGGTTCCACCTCTACCGAAAATCTCGATCATTGGAAGCTCAATTTTCATCTCAGGATTTGGAACACCAACTAGTACAACTGTTCCTGCAAGGTCACGAGAGTAAAAAGCTTGCTCATAAGTAATAGGAAGACCTATGGCTTCAATTGCGACATCTACCCCATTACCATCTGTTATCTCCCTAATCGATTCGATCGGATCGACTTTTGTTGAGTCAATAACATGAGTTGCTCCAAATTCTTTGGCCCATTCCAATTTTTTCGGGTCAATATCTACCGCAATGATGGTATGGGCACCTGCTAATCGTGAACCTTCAATTGCCGCATCACCAACACCTCCGCAACCAAAAACTGCAACTGAATCTCCACGACTGACTTGACCTGTATTCATAGCCGCACCCAAACCAGCCATTACTCCACAACCTATGAGACCTGCTACCTCCGGCTTAGCTGCAGGGTTTACTTTTGTCGCTTGTCCAGCTGCCACAAGAGTTTTCTCGGCAAATGCTCCGATCCCTAAAGCCGGGGAAAGCTCTTTGTTGTCCAGCATCATCTTCTGTGTTGCGTTATGAGTCGAAAAACAATTCCATGGTCTTCCTCTTCTGCAAGATCTGCAATTCCCGCAAACTGCTCGCCAATTGAGAATTACAAAATCTCCTGGGGTTAAATCATCAACCCCATCACCGACTTCTTCAACGAGACCGGCAGCTTCATGTCCTAAGAGAAATGGGAAATCATCATTTATAGCACCCTCTCTGTAATGCAAGTCAGTATGACAAACCCCGCATGCCTTTACGTCAATCAAAACCTCGCCGGGACCAGGGCTTGGAACTTCAATCATTTCGATTGAAACTGGATCACCTTTACTTTTAGCAACAACTCCTTTTACTTTGTGTACCATCACTTAACCCCTAAATAAGCCTTTCCAAGAAGCTACACCTGCTTACAAGCAGCTTCCCAAATCCGCTTAATAGTAATTTTGTAAACAGGTTGTCATCCGGTTAGTACTTAGAGAACAAAAAGTCTGACTGGTAAGTTTGGTATTTCTATATTTCAAATCTGTAAATATTTGTGTCTCTTTTGGTAAAACCTAAACGGTCATACAGACGATTTGCAGCTTCGCGTGATGGACGGGAAGTCAAATCCACAGTCTTCGCCCCAACTTTTTTAGCGATATTTATTGCGTGTTGATTCAAAGCTTCTCCAATGCCTTTATTTCGGCATTTTTCATCAACCACAACATCTTCGATCCAAGCTCTTTTACCGGTTGGAATATTAAATGTAACTAAAGTTAATGAACCAACTATTTCTCCATCGATGAGAGCTGCCAGCAGTACTGACGAACCGGAAGCAACTATCTCTTCCAAGCTAGAACGATCTGGGGGTTTATTAGAGCTTGACAACTGAGGAATTAAACGGTCCATAGCCGCGACAAGTTTGTCATCAACTTTTACGACTTCTTCGATTTCAATATCTTGTTCTGTCATGTATTACAAGCTTAGATTAATTGATTACAAATGTTGGACCGCGTATGAGCTCACAGCCGATAGCCTCCGTTTGAATGACTTCAAATTTTATCCATTGGACCGATCAAGAACTTCTAGATGATCTTAATAGTCCTGTTGTAATTGCTGCTTTTGAAGGATGGAATGATGCTGGTGAAGCTGCTTCAAGTGCTTTGAGGTATTTCCAGGAACGATTTAGCGCTGAAAAAATCGGAAGTATTGAATCAGAAGAATTCTTCGATTTCACGATTTCTCGGCCTGTGATTCAAATTCCTGATGACAAGCGCGAGATATTATGGCCAGCGACAGAAATATATGCAACTAAGATGTTTGACTCTAAACATGACCTAGTAATTGTTGTTGGGCATGAACCACAACTACGTTGGCGGACATTCACCGATCAAATAGTTGAAATCGCTTCAATAATTGACAGTCATATGGTGATAACTCTTGGTTCGCTTCTAACTGATATACCACATAGTAGACCAGTAAAAGTTTTTGGTTCCTCGGATGATTCTGCTTTAGCTAAGAAACTGAATCTGAATCCTTCAACTTATGAAGGACCGACGGGAATAGTAGGGGTAGTAAATAACGTTATGCGTG
Organism: Actinomycetota bacterium; assembly: GCA_002721755.1. Taxonomy (GTDB): domain Bacteria; phylum Actinomycetota; class Acidimicrobiia; order Acidimicrobiales; family MedAcidi-G1; genus MedAcidi-G1. Next base: position 36,381 of record PBLL01000030.1, on the reverse strand, counting down.
AAAAAGGAATACCGAGTCTGTCATTATGGGCTGGTGTTCCTTCCTATGTTTCTGGTGCCAACTCTCCTAAAGCAGCTCTTGCTTTGGTTGAAAGATTGGCAGAAGTGCTTCAAATAGGGATTGCCTGCACGGATTTAGAGATAGCTTCTGCCGCTTACGAAAGACAAATAAATGAATTAGTTGCAGAAGACTTGGATACCGCCGAATACGTAAATCAACTTGAAGAGGATTTCGATAAAAGTTCAGAAGTCGATGAACAAAGCAGTAACCCTGAGCTACTAGTCAGTGAGGTAGAGGCGTTTCTTAGAAATCAGACTGGGCAAACATAAAACTATTAGAGGTCGGGAAAGACTTCTGAAATGTTTTCTTTATCGTTTTCGTCTAACCAAACAGGCTCACGAGGTCGGTCAAACATTACTTCTACGTCTTCACCTCTAATAGCTGCAAATGCGTGTGATGCCCATCTTTGTGGCGAAACAGTTTCTTTTGGTAATGAGTTTTCGCTGAAAAATCCGACATCGCTGCACTCTAAAGGGTGCGGTTTCAAAGTTCCACCTGTCATTTGGCAATGAAAAACAAGCGAATAGAGGGGTATTCCAGTAAAGCCCAACCTCATTCCGTCGAGAATGGCAATAGGTTTAACTACTTCACATTCGATACCTGTCTCTTCCACGACTTCTTTTACTACTACCTCCGAGGCTGAATAACCTATATCTGCCCAACCAGTTGGATAAAGCCATCTTCCTGAATCCGCTCGTTGGACAAGCAAAATTTCCCCATCGTCATTTCCTACAACAGCACCAACAGTTACTTTTGGAGTCGCGTAGCCTGGTGTTCCTTCAATTACTGAATCACGCCAACCTTCATATAACTCATCTGGATTTGAGCTGCTGCCTTTAGCATACTGTTTAATATCTGCGGCTACTTTTAGAATCTCTTCATAGCGCTCACGTTCATATAAAACTTCGGTGAATGCGAGTCCTGTTCGAGCGACACCTGCAATGGTTTCCGCCCATCTCAATAGATCTTGTTTAGTCACTGCTTCTGAAGGTGTTTCAGACATATAACCAAGGTAGAGCAACCAGAGCGATTCGTCACTAAAAATTTGTAAATCAGTCCAGGAATACCACCCAAACTGAAAACGCGACGCCCGCTAATGCCAGAACAACTATGGTGGCGATTGTGGACCTCGGCAACCGGCCCTCACTATCGCTTGGTAGCCGGCGCCGCACTATTTGAAGAAGGCGATCGGCCCAGGCAACATCTCTGCTGAGAACGCCGAGACCGATAGCGACAACCAACAGACCGGGCCCAGGTAGCGGTATCAAAATGACGCCAAGAACTGTTATAAACGATCCCGCAGTAACGCGGAAGAGACGGGTGGCGACTCCACGGCGAGCTTCCTGCCGAGTTTCTTCGCGGTATCCGGTCTCAAATTCTGCCTCTATCGCTGCTTCTTCGAAACGGTTCTCTTCTTCACTCATTGGAATTTCCCTTATGAATAACCCATCTCAGTAGATCTTGTTTGGTCGTTGCTTCTGAAGACATTTCAAACATATAACCAAGGTAGAGCAACTAGAGCAATTCATCACACAGAATCTACAAATCAGTCGTTAGCCAACGTAAAACTGATAATTCAATTTCACTCAGATGATCTGGATCTTCAATTTTTTCACCATTTGCATCAAGAACATAAAATGCATCAACTACATCTGAACCTAAGGTCTGAACTCGAGCTCTGACTATATTCAAATCGAGTTCAGTGAAAGCTCTTGTAATCCGGTACAGAACTCCAATTCCATCTGGACAACTTATTTCTAAAACTGTCGCAGAGTCAGAAATTGAATTGTCGACTTCTACTTTCGGATCAAAAGGTCTTGCACTGGTTGAAACCGAACTGTAAACACGCGAACGTTCACCAAGTCTTGCGGCAAGAGCTAACCGGCCATCTAGTGCTAATCGAACTTGCTGTGAAATTTCTTGCCAATTAGGCGCATCAGTAGATTTTTCATCTACTGAAAAGACTGATAAAGCTCTTCCAGCTTCCGAAAATGCATCTGCTCCTATTACATCAAGTCCATTGAGTGCTAGTACGCCTGCAACTTTTGAAAATACACCAGTTCGATCTTTAGTGATAACGGTAAATTTAAACCCATCTCCTGAAAAAATTTCCTCATCGGATTGCATTTTGTCAATTTGTTTTTCACTTGGAAATATTGTTTCAATAATTTCTTCTACATCTCCACCCGATAAAACATGTTGAACACGGGCTACTAGGTCCCTGACAAGACCAGCCTTCCAACTGCTCCACGCTGACGGCCCTGTTGCAATCGAGTCAGCTTCAGTTAGCGCATCCAGAAGGGAAAGAAGCGACAGAGTTTTTACTGAAGTCGCTACGGATTTTATTGTCCCATCATCGTCTAGGTCACGTCGTGTAGCTACATCTGGGAGCAAAAGATGATGTTCAACCATACCTACCAACAATTCAACATCATTATTCTTATAGCCCATTCTTTGAGCAATGGCCTTTACTAAATCCATTCCTACTTCTGTATGATCACCTGGGTATCCCTTGCCGATGTCATGGAGTAGGGCACCGAGAACCAGTAAATCAGGTCGTTCTACCGAAGTTGTTAGACTCGCAGCCACTGAAACTGTTTCCAGTAGATGACGATCAACTGTGAACATGTGATAGGCATTTCTTTGAGGCTTCGAACGGCAAGCTTCCCACTCTGGAATCAAGTGTGAGAATAAACCGTACTGGTCTAAGTCCTCAATAATCGAAACTGCCTTGGAGCCAGACATTAAGAGTTCTATAAGTAACAATCTCGCCTCTTCCGGCCAGATCTGAGGTATTTCTGTTTTACTGTCTTCTAATTTCTCCAGAGATATTCTTTCCAAATACGCACCAAATCTGCTTGCTAGGACAGCTGCCCTTAAAGGCAGAAATGGATCTGTTTTATCAGCTTCTTGAGTCAAACCTAAGCGTCCACGATCTAATTCAAAATGTGGAGAAATTTCTGTGTTGCGAAGCTTATTTAGAGACTTCCTAACAGATGTAGACTGTCTGATTCTTTCTATACGTCTTGCTGCACCATCTCCAGTCCATGTAATTACCCTCGCTGCATTTGCAACGGAACTCATCAATTGGTCGGCATTTTCGTATTTTAGTTTTTCAGCAACTTCATCCTGAAGTTCCAATAAAAGCCGATCTGAACGTTTCCCTGTCACTCTATGTAATTCCACGCGAACAGATAGGAGCGTTTCTACCGCATCCATTAAACCTTTAGATTCAGAGGTAATTAAAATTGGTTCTGCAATCTCCATCCATTGCAAAATATGAGCATCTCTTAAACCTCCTCTACCTTGTTTCAATTCCGGTTCGAGACGAAAAGCAACTTCACCGAATTTCTCATACCTATCTTGAACAGTATTTCCCAGCTCTTTTAAGTATTTGTGAAATCTTCCGATCCATTGGTCTTGCGCTTCACTCGCTAATCCATCAAAAATTTTGTCATTTCCAGCAACGATACGTGCAGATAGCAAGCTTGTAGCTGTTTCAAGGTTTGATTCTGCAAGATTAAGAATCTCTTTTTGTGTACCAACCTGATGACCTAATTTAAAACCAGCATCCCATAACGGATACCAGATTTTTTCAGCTACTTCTGAAATATCAAACGATGCATCATGTATTAGTAGTACATCGATGTCGCTACCTGGACAAAGTTCTTCTCTTCCGTAACCTCCAATAGCGCAAACTGATACCTCCTCTGGAGAGCCTGCTAATTGAAAAATCTCTTCTATAAATTGATCTACGCGTTTAGTAAGCTGTGCGCAGAAAATTGAACCAGTTGTAGAAGTTTCTAAAAGCAAGTCTTCGATAAAAAGACCACTCATTTCTTTAATGTTCTAGTCGTTGTATGCCGATTCTGCATGTAAAACTCGATCCAAACCAGTTTGTTCAACTTCATTTTCAACTCTAAGCCCAATTGTTGCGTCAATGATTTTTACTATCACAAAAGTACCAACAAAAGACAAAACTATAACTGAGAACATCGCAACTATCTGATCAAGTAGGAGTTCTATACCACCACCAAAGAAAAGACCATCATCAAAATTTCCACCAGGAATTGCGCTTGAGTCGGCAAAAAATCCAAGTAGAAGACCTCCCGTTAGCCCACCTACTCCGTGTATGCCAACTACATCAAGACTGTCGTCATAACCGAATCGGGTTTTTAACGAGATAGCGAAGTAACATACTGCGCCTGCAACAAGTCCAAAAACTACGCTTGCTAATCCTCCTACGAATCCCGCAGCAGGCGTAATAGCTACGAGTGCAGCAACAATTCCAGATGCCATGCCTAGGGAAGTGGCGTGTCCCCCTTTTAACTTCTCAACAACCAGCCAGCCGATCATTCCCGCTGAAGCTGCGACAAATGTGTTTAGAAGAGCTTGGACTGCCTGACCATTCGCAGCTCCTGCTGAACCAGCATTAAATCCAAACCAGCCGAACCAGAGCATAGCTGTTCCTATTAGGACCATAGGCATGTTATGCGGTGGGGAAGCTTCTTCAGGCCAACCTCGTCTTTTCCCTAAAACCAAAACGAAAGCTAAAGCTGCTACACCAGAATTTAGATGTATGGCCGTGCCTCCAGCAAAATCAAGTGCTCCATTGCCGTCGTGCCAACCACTGTAAACCCAATAAGTTGCAGGACAATAAACAAGCAACAACCAAATTGGCACGAAGATAACCCAAGCTGAAAACTTCAAACGATCAGCTACTGCTCCAGAAATCAAAGCTGGAGTTATTGCAGCAAATGTCATTAAAAAAGCTACGAAAATAAGACTTTCTGAATCAACATTTAGATCTTTTAGACCAATGAAATCAAAATTTCCTATCCACTCTCCTCCGAAGAAACCACTTCCGTCAGGGCTGTTACCTATTGAATATCCAATAAGAACCCAAACGATGGGAACTATGCCTACGCAGTACATGTTCATCATAAACATGTTCAAAACATTTTTACTTCTTGTCATGCCTCCGTAGAAGAGTGCTAATCCAGGAATCATGAAAACAACCAAAGCAGTTGATATCAACATCCATGCGTAATCTCCGGAATCCATTTGACCTCTCTTTCAAAACAAAATCTGAGAAAAGAATACTTCTAGTTTCTCGGACAGAAAGATCAAGCAACGTGGTTTAATACACAGTTAGTTGAGTTTTAATACACTGTTAACAATAGATTCGAAGTCTCGGAAAAACTTTGATCTAGGTGACACTTTTACACAACCAGTTTTTTCAGCTTTAGCAATAGTTTCTTGATCGATGTGAGAAGCGAAACCTATAGTTAAGGATTTTATCTCAGGCAATACATCTAGTACTTCTGGTTTTGATAGATCGACCACAACAAGATCAACGTCTACGTCAATAAGCTCAGTTATTTCTTTGACAAAGCATACGTCTGGTATTTCCAAACGTAATTTTGACTGATCCATCAAGTCCGGCACAAAGGCAACAACTGAGACTGAGTTCTTGTTTTCTATTTTCTCCATGCTTTGATACCAATAATCAATTTCATAATCAGGTTTATGATTTCACTAATTTTCTAAATGCTCTAAAGCAGTATCTATGTTAGAAACCATCCCCGTATAAAAAGGGCCAAATTCAGCGTAGATTGCGGAAGCTTCGTCAAATCTCATCGTGTAGACAACTTCCTTTAGGTCATCAGGACGTTCTGCAAATAACGTCACCCCCCACTCATAATCATCGACACCCGTCGATCCAGTGACTACCTGCAAAACACGACCAGCAAAATTTCTTCCAGAACGTCCATGTTCATGCATCTGGGCCGATCGTTCATCATAAGGAAGCGTGTACCAATTAGCTTCAGGATCACGACGCTTTGACATTGGGTAAAAACACCAAGCTATCTTATTTTCAGGTGGAAGTTCTGGGTAAAGACGTGCCTGTTTCATTTCTTCCGGAACGCCTGATGCATATTCAGAAACTTCGGTCAGTGACAAATAGCTATCTACTACTTTTAAACCGGCAGAATCTATAGAACTCTGGAAATCACGTAAATCCCAAAGATCTTCTCCTAAAACCATGATAGCCAAATCAGCTTTATGACCCAGTATGACTACAACAACAACCTGCAAACCTTTATCAAGAAAATCAGTAACCGTTTTTTTAACTTTGACGGAATCTACTTCACTTTGATACTTACAAAAAAGATGCAGTACACCTAATCCTTCTGATGGCTTTACTGGCAAGTTCATTTTTAAAGTCTACGGAAAGCTTAAGGTTCTAACTCTAATAATAAAGATTGATCCGATTCCCACGAGCGAATCCACCTAGTTGCATTCCGGCTGCTTTAGCCGTGTCAACAGCAAGTCCAGATGGTCCACTTACAGCAACTAAACAAGCAAAACCTGCAGCCCAGGCTTTCTGAACCATCTCAAAAGATGCCCTGCCGCTCACCCAAAGACCCATTTCATTTGCTGGCAAACTTTCTTCTAAACATAGGTGTCCCACAATCTTGTCAACGGCATTGTGTCTACCTATATCTTCACGGATGACGACACTTCTACCAGACCTATCAAAAGCCATCGCTGCGTGAACAGCACCGGTTGCAGAGAAAAGATCTTGTTCTTTCTGGATATCCTCCGCTACAGAAGTAAGCGTCTCTATATCAAATGGTTCTATATCCAAAGGTTTTAGAAACTCCAAAAGATTTTCTATAGCCTCAACCCCACAAATGCCACACGATGAAGATGCCGGTCCCAGTCTTGCTACTGGCTTAATTCCAAGCCCGTCTGTATCCACTGTTACATCATTAAATTCTGCCTCTGAAGCATTCGACTGTCCGCAATACCGAATTGACTTAACTTTTGCTTCCTGAAGAAGTCCCTCTGTGAAACAGAAGCCAACTGCAAGATCGAAATCATTTCCCGGAGTCCTCATCGTAGTGCCTACCAGTTCTCCGTCCAGACGGATAGAAATTGGTTCCTCCACAATTACTTCGTCTGGAACCCGGTGGCTTTTCCCAGCTTCTATCTTTTCGGTAAAAACCTTCGTTGTTCGACCACGAGTGGTCATATTCTCCTCCAGATACATGGCAATCCTTAAACAACACTATTGTCAAAACACTCATAAAATTACTTTTTTACATTGCTTTGATAAACAAAAGATCATGTTCACAAGCTAATCTCTAGCAAATTGCTCATATTTGATTTTGAAGAATAAATAGGGGGTGAAATGAATAGGAATGTGATAATCACATGTGCCGTTACTGGAGCAGGAGAAACAGCTGATAAGAGTGAACACGTGCCAGTTACACCTAAACAAATTGCTGAATCAGCTTTAGAAGCGGCAAATGCCGGTGCTGCGATAGTTCATTGTCATGTCAGAGATCCAGACACTGGTAAGGGTTCACGGAATCCGGACTATTACGAAGAAGTAGTCGACAGAATAAGACAAAAAGACAGTCAGGTGATCATAAATCTAACCGCTGGCATGGGTGGAGATTTGGTTATTGGACCTGGGGAAAATCCAATGAACTTTGGAGAAGGTACCGACCTTGTGGGAGCCAAGGCAAGACTTGAACACGTAGAGAAAATACGACCTGATATTTGTTCTTTAGACTGTGGCTCACTTAATTTCGGTAATTCAAATGAGGTGTATGTCTCAACTCCAGAAATGTTGAGAGAAATGACTCAAAAAGTTAGAAGTCTGGGTGTTCGACCCGAACTCGAAATTTTTGACACTGGAAACCTCTGGTTCGCTGAAACAATGATCTCAGAAGGTCTGATTGACCCGCCTTTCTGGATCCAGTTGTGCCTTTCAATTCCTTATGGGACACCTTTGGATATTGGAATTCTTTATGCAATGGTGAATAGATTGCCCGCAGAAACAGAATTTACTTCTTTTGGTTTGGGAGCTATGCAGATGCCTATGGTCGCTCAGTCTGTAATGCTTGGAGGTCATGTCAGAGTTGGGCTTGAAGACAATTTGTATTTAGAGAAAGGTGTTTTAGCATCAAACGCAGATTTAGTCGATAAAGCCGTAAAGATAATCGAACTTATGGGGGCGTCAGTTCAGTCACCCGGTGAAGCTAGGAAAACATTAAACCTCAAATAAGAATAATGAATTTTACAGGAAAGTCAGATGAGTAAATCAGTCGCATGCATTGGTATGGGCGTAATCGGTTGTGGTTGGGCTTCACATTTTGCTGGACAAGGCATTGAGGTTCACGCATGGGACCCTGATCCAAAGTCAGAAGATTTGTTTAAAAAAACAATCCAGCAGGCTTGGCCGTCAATGGAAAAGTTGGGTTTAAGTGAAAATGCTTCTCCTAATCTTGTGTTTTTTCATAAAGAAATTGAAGAAGCCGTTGAAAGTTGTTCACTGATTCAAGAAAGTTCTCCGGAACGCCTCGAGTTGAAACAAAACCTTCTTTCGACGATAGACAAAGTCTCCAACAGTGAATCTGTAATTGCGTCGTCAACCTCAGGCTACTTAGTCAGTGACCTAATTTTAAATTGTGAAATCGCACCTGAACGCATAGTTGTCGGACATCCATTCAACCCTGTTTATCTTCTACCACTAGTCGAACTCGTAGCTGGACCTAAAACATCAATTTCAGCGATGGATGCCGCTGAAAGTTTCTACAAAGACTCGGGAAAAGTGGTGTTACGTCTTGAGAAAGAAGTTGATGGATTCATAGCAGATCGACTTCAAGAAGCGATGTGGCGTGAGGCTCTTCACATGGTTGCCAATGGAGAAGCAACTGTAGAACAATTGGATCTTTCTATAACTGCGGGACCTGGACTGCGATGGGCCCTCATGGGACCTATGCTAACATTTCATCTTGCAGGAGGCGAAGGTGGTATGGCACACATGCTTGACCATTTTGGACCTTCTTTAAAATCACCCTGGACCCGGTTAGAAGCTCCAGAACTAACTGAATCTCTTCGAAATGCTGTGGTTAGTGGATGCCTCGAGGAAGCCGCTGGTAGGTCTGTAGCTGATCTGGTCCTCGAACGCGACAAAGGTCTTACAGCCATCATCCAGACACTTAAGGATCTAGATAGCGCTAGTTCTGAAGAAGAGCAAAATGGTGAATGAAACAGGAGATTTCGATTTTTATCCAGTTGAACACTCTATTTCTTGTTCTTCGACTGATGGTAAGAAAGTCGAAATCGAATGGAGTGATGGCCACCAAAGTAAATTTCATTTTCTCTGGTTAAGAGACAACTGCCCATGTTGTATTCACCCCGAGACAAGAGAACCTTTATTTAATGTGGCTTCAATTGACGAAGATCAGCTAATTGATTCAACATCTATCACTGAGGAAGGTTTTCTCGAAGTGATATGGTCGAAAGAATCACATGTAAGTTGCTTTCACCCCGGTTGGCTTCGAACTAACTGTTTTTTAGATATCTCTAATAAATCGATTCCCGAAGCGGTTACTTGGGACTCAAATACGAAAAAAAAGCCTAATTCCTTCAACTGGGATGAAATTATTTCTAATCCAGAAACAGAAAGAGAATGGCTTTTTTCACTTGTTGAGGATGGGTGCTGCATTACGAAAAATGTCGAACCTTCAAAAGATGGTTTAATCCAAATCACTAAACGTATCGGTGTAGTAAGAGAGACTAATTTTGGTCTTTTTTTTAATGTAGAAGCAAAAACTGGACCAGACACAGCTGCCTATACCGAAATTGAACTCCCTCCACACACGGACTTGCCTACACGTGAATACCAGCCTGGACTTCAGCTACTTCATTGTTTGAAAAATTCTGTAAAAGGAGGGGAATCAATTTTAGTTGATGGCTTTCGTGTAGCAGAAGAGATTCGCTCAAAAGAACCTGAAACCTTCAATTTGCTAACTACTGTCCCATGGGACTTTGGTAACCGAAGCACTGTTACTGACTATCGTTGGAAAGCACCAATGATTACTTTGGGAATTGAAGGAAAAATTGAAGAAGTTCGAGTTGGTAATTTTCTTCGTGTCCCTCTTCAAGTTGATTTTGAACTAGTAGAACCGATGTATAAGGCATATAAATTATTTGAGACTCTCAATCAGGAAGATCGATTTAAATTAAACTTCCGCTTAGAGGAAGGCGAATGCCTAATTTTTGACAACCGAAGAGTGCTACACGCCAGAAACTCTTTTGATTCCTCGACAGGCGAAAGACATTTTTGTGGTTGCTACATAGAGCGTGATGAACTTTGGTCAGCAATTCGAATGCTCGATCGTAGAAATAGGCAAAAAATAATCAATTCTTCTTCGAATGAGTAATACTTAAGAATAACTAAAATTAATTGAGATTGGGAAACTATGACCGAACGTCTTACAGTGCCGATGCTTAAAGAAAATGGAAAGCTACGTGAAGCCACTTGGGAAGAAGCACTAAACAAAGCAGCTGAAGGATTCAAGTCTGTTGTTGACACACATGGACCCACAGCCTTCGGGATGTTCAGTTGTTCTAAAACAACAAACGAAGTCAATTATGCTGCACAAAAATTCGCTCGAAAGGTGATTGGGTCGAACAACATCGACAGTTGTAATCGAACTTGACATGCGCCTAGTGTCGTCGGTCTGGCGACAGTATTTGGAGTAGGAGGAGGAACTTCCTCATATCGAGAGATTGAGGAGGCAGATGCGATCATTCTTTGGGGATCAAACGCGCGCACGGCCCACCCAATATTTTTCCATCACCTTTTGAGAGGTCTCTCGAATGGTGCACGAATGTGGACTGTGGATCCCAGAAGAACAGACTCAGCAAAATTTGCGGATGTATGGCTAGGAATTAACGTCGGCAGTGATATTGCACTCGCCAATGGAATAGCTCGTGAAATAGTTGATGCTGGTTTAGAGAATAATAATTTCATTGAAAACGCAACAACAGGTTTTGATGACTTCGTAGCTCACATTGAACCCTGGACATTGAAGAAGACTTCCGAAGTAACCGGAGTTCCTATCGAAGCAATACGTGACTTGGCTCATGGATACTCAGCGGCTAACAAAGCTCAAATTGCATGGACTTTAGGTATAACTGAGCATCACACAGCAGTTGACAATGTCCTTGCTCTTTGTAATCTCGCTCTTTTAACTGGTCATGTAGGTCGTTGGGGTTCAGGGTTAGTGCCACTTAGAGGTCAAAACAACGTCCAAGGCGGCGGAGATATGGGGGCTTTACCCAACAAGTTAGCTGGATTTCAAGATGTAGTTAATGAGAATGTTAGAACAAAATTTGAAGCTGTTTGGGGTGCGAAAATACCACCTGATCCAGGGTGGCACCTTACCGACATGTTTAATGCAATGAGCCGAAATGAACTTAGAGCCCTCTACGTTATTGGTGAAAACCCAGCAGATTCAGATGCCGATGTTAACCATGCTCGTAAAGCTTTAGAAGGACTTGACATTCTTGTAGTTCAGGATGTACTCATGACTCGTACCGCTGAAATGGCTGATGTTGTTTTACCTGCAGCATTAGGGTGGGCGGAATCTGATGGAACTGTGACAAACAGTGAACGTCGAGTTCAACGTACCCGAGCGGCAATGAACCCACCGGGCGAAGCAAGACAAGAAATCGAAATAATTTCAGACTTAGCTAAACATCTAGGTGATGATACTTGGGGACAACCTACAGCTAGAGATCTTTGGGAAGAGTTACGAACTGTCTCACCCATGCATGCTGGAATGTCTTGGGAAAGAATTGAAAACGAAGGCGGCATCCAATGGCCTTGTCCGGACGAAAACCACCCTGGAAGCCCTTTCCTACATGAACGGCTTTGGAAACAACCAGCAGAAGGGAAACTCGCCCCATTCTCGTGCGTTAAAGACCAACCCCCAGTTGAAACATTAGATGATGACTACCCCTTACGTTTAACAACTGGCAGAGCACTGGATTCATATAATACAGGAGTTCAAACAGATGAATACAGCTCTCCTATTAGGAGTGGTGAAGCTCTTGAGATTTCCACTAACGACGCTAAAAAACTTGGGGTATTAACTGGAGAAAGAGTTCTGGTTTCATCTCGTCGTGGGAGTATTGAAATGACAGTGAAAATTGACCCCGATCTACCAATAGGTCTTGCATTTACGACCTTTCATTTCCCTGAATTAGCAGATGTGAATCAGTTAACCAATAGTGCTTACGATCCTAAATCTGGCACTGCTGAGTTCAAAGCTGCTGCAATCCGAGTAGAAAAATTGGTCGATGCCTGACATAAAATTTGGTAAATCCCTACCTACTGATACTGAAAAAGAAGCTGTTGATACAGCAATTGCATCGCACGGCCCAGTAACCATAGAAGTAACAGAACGTCTTGTTTATGCTGGTCAACAAAGAACACAGGAACGTCGACATCTCCTACTTCCTGCCCTTCATGCACTACAACATGCTTCGGGTTGGATTAGTCCAGGCGGACTAAACTATGTCTGTCGTGTTCTTGAAGTTCCTCCAGCCGAAGCTTATGGAGTAGCTACTTTCTACCACCTCTTCGCATCGCAACCGCCAAGCAGTGATCAGGTACTACACGTATGTAATGACATAGCCTGCAGTCTTAATGGCGCTGATGAATTATTAACGTCGCTAATAAAAGAAGGACATGAAACTAGACCGAGTCCCTGTTTGGGTCAATGTGAGCGAGGACCTGCTGTATTTATTCAAAAAATCGCTTCAGAGGACACTGTTTTGTTTAACGCAGATCTACCTAAAATCTCAGAGTTGCAAAATGAAAATTCAGAGAAAATCTCAATAGAACTGCCACAAGCTGGTTCACCTCAGTTGCGGCTTCTAACTCGAATTGGGATTGTTGATCCGGAAAGTCTGGAGGATTATAAATCACAAGGAGGTTATGAGGCACTTGAAAAAGCCCTTGAAATGGGTGCTGAGCAAATAATCGAAGAGGTTTCAACTTCTGGTTTAAGAGGCAGAGGTGGAGCCGCTTTTCCTACTGGAGTCAAATGGAAAGCTGTCGCTGAACAGGAGGGAGTGCCACACCATCTTGTTTGTAATGCTGACGAATCAGAACCAGGCACTTTCAAAGATAGGGTTCTAATGGAAAATGATCCCTTTGCTTTGGTCGAATCTATGACTATAGCTGGTATTGCCATAGGCGCAGAAAAAGGGTGGTTTTATATACGCGGCGAATACCCAACCGCTAGACGACGACTAGCAAAAGCTATTGACAAAGCTAAAGATTATGGTTTGCTGGGAGACAATATCTTAGATTCTGGAAGAAATTTTGATATTGAAATAAGAAGTGGCGCAGGTGCCTACATATGCGGTGAAGAAACAGCGTTGTTCAACTCGATAGAGGGTTTTCGGGGCGAACCACGAAATAAGCCACCCTTCCCCACTACAAACGGTCTGTTTGATGAACCGACAGTAGTTAACAACGTTGAAACTCTGGCTAACATCCCTCGAATTGTTTCAAACGGTGGCAAAGCTTTCGCCAATGAAGGAACCGATCAATCTTCAGGAACTCGACTTTTCTGCTTAAGTGGAAGAGTGACTTCACCTGGTCTATACGAGTTTGAATTTGGTGCAACCATTGGCGAAATTTTGGATGCTGCTGGTGGCTTTTCAGGATCTGGAAATATGAAAGCAATTCTTCTTGGTGGAGCAGCAGGCAATTTCGTAACACCAGAATCTATCAATCTTCCTCTCACATTTGAAGACACACATGAAGCTGGAGTCGCGTTGGGTTCCGGAGTGATAATGGTATTTAGCGATAAAGACGAAATTACTAAGACTGTTCATCGTATAGCTGAATTTTTTCGCGATGAGTCGTGTGGTCAATGTGTGCCTTGCAGAATTGGAACTGTCAGGCAAGAAGAACTGTTACTCAGAATTTCTGATAATAATTCCGTTGAAGCTGAACGCAACTTGTTCGATGATCTAGCCGCTGTCATGTCTGATGCTTCAATTTGTGGTTTAGGTCATACCGCATCATCTGCGGTTAGATCTGCATTGGACTTAGGACTATTGGAAAACAAATCATGAGTAAACCTGAAGAAAATAAACCTGAAACACTTGTAGAAATTACAATCGATGACGAAAAAATTGCAGTTAATGAAGGATCGACAATTTTAGATGCTTGCAAGCAAGCCAACATAGATACTCCAACACTTTGTTGGGCAGAAAACTTAACTCCAGTCAATGTATGCAGGGTTTGCGTGGTGGAAGTAGAAGGTTCAAGAACACTGGTTCCATCATGTTCCCGTCCAATCGAGGAGGGTATGGTAGTTTCAACTAAATCTGACCGAGTGAATACGAGTCGACGAATGGTTTTGGAACTACTCGCTTCTTCAGTTGAAATGGACAGAGCAGATGAAGAAATACTCGAGTGGATGGGTAGCTACGGTTCAAAACCTGAACGTATGGGGGCTACAAACGAAATTAAGACATCCAGCCAACCCGTCAAAATTCAAGACGATCTTTACGTTCGTGACTACGAACGATGCATACTCTGTTACAAATGTGTTGAAGCATGCGGAGATGACGCTCAACATACTTTTGCAATCGCTACTGCAGGACGAGGTTTTGACTCGCACATTTCAACCGAATTTGACGTTGATTTGCCGGAATCAGCTTGTGTTTACTGTGGAAACTGTATAGGTGTTTGCCCTACAGGGGCATTGGTTTTTAAAACTGAACATGATATGCGAGAAGACAATTCTTGGGATCCTGATAATCAACAAGTTACTCAAACTATTTGTGGTTTCTGCGGGGTTGGTTGCAATCTGGAACTACACACACAAGATGAGAAAATTGTCAAAGTCACTTCACCTTCTGACCACTCAGTTACGGATGGTCACCTTTGCATTAAGGGTCGTTTTGGGTGGCAACATGCCCATCCGAAAAACTAAGCGAGCTTCTCTTTCTCTAAAGAAATAATAATTGCACAATCCTCGCCATGTTTTTTTGAAAATTGACCCAAAAAATTAATTAATAGGTACTGAATTCCGTATTTATCTCGAATAGCTTTATCAATCAATGCGTATTCTTTTTCACCGTGATCAACTACCCTTGCCACACCTGAAAATTCTTCGGAATCCTTATGAAGTTCGCCTTTGTAGCTGCAAGATTGGATCTCAACGTTTGGGTTTCTTTGGATACGCCTTACTTTCCAGGTTTTTTTTCCTGTGGTAAAACCAACTCGATCACCGTCGATTGAAGCAATCCAAATCGGTGTTCTTTTACGTTTTCCTTCTTTTGTCCATGTCGACAAACTGACATAACGTTCATCTTTTGTCATAGGGAATTTTTAGAAATCCATGTCTGGCATACCTGCAGCAGCAGCGTTTTCTTCTGGCGCATCAGCTATCACTGCTTCAGTGGTAAGGAAAAGTGCAGCTATGGAAGCAGCATTTTGAAGAGCTGAACGAGTTACTTTTGCAGCATCGATAATTCCTGCAGCAATTAAATCTTCATATTCACCAGAAGCTGCATTTAAACCATTTGGACCCTTCAAATCTTTTACCTTTTCAACTACTACTCCACCTTCCATTCCAGCATTTATTGCTATCTGGGTTAAAGGTGCAACCAATGATCTGGCAACAATATTTGATCCAGTTGCTTCATCGTGTTCTAATTTTGCAGCAGCTTTCTCTACAGCAGCTTGTGCTCTTAAAAGCGTTACGCCTCCTCCTGCTACAACTCCTTCTTCAATTGCCGCTTTTGTGGTGCTAACTGCATCTTCGATCCGATGTTTCTTTTCTTTGAGCTCCACCTCAGTAGCTGCGCCTACTTTGAGAACTGCTACACCACCTGAGAGTTTCGCTAGTCTTTCTTGCAATTTTTCTCGATCATAATCAGAGTCGGTATTTTCAATCTCGGCTTTGATTTGAGCAATTCGACCTGCAATTGCTTCTTGATCGCCTGCTCCTTCTACAAGAGTGGTTTCATCTTTTGTAACCACCAGTTTTCTTGCTGATCCCAACATGTCAATTGTGACTGAATCAACCTTTAAACCAACTTCCTCAGAGATGACCTGACCGCCAGTAAGTATTGCAATGTCTTGAAGCATCGCTTTTCTTCGATCACCAAATCCAGGTGCTTTTACTGCAACTGAAGTAAAAGTTCCTCGGATTTTGTTCACAACCAAGGTCGCAAGCGCTTCGCCCTCTATATCTTCTGCGATAATCACCAAAGGTCGACCAGCTTGCATCACCTTTTCCAATGCTGGAACCAAATCTCTAACTGCAGAAATCTTAGACCCCACAAGTAATAAATACGGATCTTCTAGAACTGCTTCCATTCTTTCTGGATCAGTCACAAAGTAAGGAGAAATATAACCTTTGTCAAAACGCATCCCCTCTACCAGATCCATTTCTAGACCAAATGTCTGACCTTCTTCAACTGTTATTACTCCATCCTTGCCAACTTTATCGATAGCCTCAGAAATCATTTCGCCTATTTCCACATCAGCAGCAGAAATTGCTGCCACATTCGCAATTTGCTCTTTATCGCTTGAAACATCAACCGACTCTGAGAGAATAGCTTCAACAGCCGCTTCAACTGCTACTTCTATACCTCGCTTTAAGGACATAGGATTGGCGCCAGCGGCCACATTTCTTAAACCCTCACCGACCATCGACCAAGCAAGAACCGTCGCTGTAGTAGTTCCATCCCCAGCTACATCATCAGTCTTTTTTGCGACTTCTTTGACTAGCTCTGCGCCAATTCTTTCATATGGGTCCTCTAAATCAATCTCTTTTGCTATAGATACTCCATCATTTGTAATGGTTGGAGCTCCCCATTTTTTATCTAGAACGACATTTCGTCCTTTAGGTCCCAAGGTGACACGCACAGCATCTGCTAACTGGTTCATACCTTTTTCAAGCCCTCTACGAGCCTGTTCATCAAAAACAATATTCTTAGCCATTAAGCAAGCCTTTCATCAAAGAATTGAAGCAGATTTAGTGTTGAGAATGCTCTGGCACTCGTCTGCTTAGACTGCTAATCCAACCACGAGACGAGTGAAAAACCAACCTTTTCTGATTCAAAACAGTTAGAAAACTAAGTTTTTAAAACGTTTTTGAAATAAAACTGTTATCGAAATAATGAATTTAAACGTTGAGTTGCAACTCTCTCAATGCAGAGCTCTGTTTCTGAGAAAGAAAGCTTTTCACCAAAGGTTTCAACTAAAGAAACGCAATCAACTTTTCCGGCTATTTCTGGACTAACGCCTCCTGCAATTACAAAAACTGGAACAGAGAATGTATCTGCATAACGGCAAATACCTGAAACAACTTTCCCATCAAAAGATGTGCTATCTAGAAAGCCTTCACCCGTTATAACCAAATCAGACTCGATCATCATTTCATCTAAACAAATTTCTTGAGCAATGAACTCAAACCCTTCAACTAATTCAGCTCCGGCAGCGAACAATGCTCCTGCAAGCCCTCCAGCTGCTCCAGTTTTCGACATCTTTCCAACTGAAACTCCAAATTCATCCTCATAAACCTGTGTTATTCGTTGTAAACGTTGATTCAAAAACTTCAACTCGCTAGGTGTGGCTCCCTTCTGAATACCAAAAGAATCAGCTGCTGAAAGAAAACTTGTTTGAACATCACATACTGCTATGAGTTCAATTCCTTTGTAACGAGCAAGCGGTCCCATCGCTCTTAAAGCTCCTAGTCCCCCATCAGTGGTAGCGGAGCCACCAAGACCGATGATTATTCGTTTCGCACCTTGTTCCATAGCGCAACGAATTAATTCTCCGGTTCCTTTTGTAGTGGCTTCTAAGGGTTTATTTGTTTCAGGACCTCCTGTCAATGAAAGCCCTGAAGCCCGAGCCATTTCAATTACTGCAGTTTTTTTGGCTAAACGCCATTCTGCTGTTACAGGGTCTCCTAGAGGACCTGTAACAGTTGTTTCACGATTAGGACCACCAAGAACATCTAAAGTTCCTTCACCACCGTCTGCCATCGGAACACAGACACAAGTTCCTCCGCACCTATTTACTGCCGTTTCGATGGCATTAGCAACTTCTAATGCGGTTAAAGAACCGCGAAACTTATCTGGGGCGGCTAGAACCCGCACCTTTGAACCTAACCGTAAATCTCTTTATCGGACCCCAAAAATACAATGACATCTGCTGTGGAAACCCTATCGACACTTCCTTCAGGTACAGAAAGTCCATTGGTAGGAAAAGATGTGAGCAGGTCGGGCATTATGT
Organism: Actinomycetota bacterium; assembly: GCA_002721755.1. GTDB lineage: Bacteria > Actinomycetota > Acidimicrobiia > Acidimicrobiales > MedAcidi-G1 > MedAcidi-G1. The sequence goes on along the minus strand of PBLL01000030.1, from coordinate 18,182 downwards.
CCAAAATATCTGTAACCCCTTTTGCATCTGGTGAAAATTCAGGCTTGTAGTAAACCCAAGACTTTTCATCTTTGTTCCCGTTAGCAGGCGACAAAGTTGTATACCCATGGGGTTTAAGGAGGTTAGTAACTGCGCCTGCCGCACCGCCTACTCCTGAACCATTCAATACTAGAACTTTTACTGTGCTTGGTGGTTTAGTTGGCAGAGGTGGAGGACTAGTAGTAGTTGTTTCGACGACTGCGACAGTTGTTGTTGAAATTTCAGGAATTTCTAATGGTGGTAAATCAGCAGGTTCTTCATCTACGATATTTGTGACCTGATCGGAAGAATCTGATATATCTGAACTAGCAGTTTGTAAATCATCATCTAAACCCTTCCATAAAACCACAACACCAATAACAACTGCTACAAAAATAAGGAGAAATGCTCTTGGGGCAGCAGATGCATTACTCGGAGCTATACCTTTTCCACTCAAAGGCGACTGCATACTCATGCTATGCCTTCAATCTCAATTGCTTCAATTGAAATTTCTGTTGGTCGTGACCATTTAAAATCAGCATTACCTTCTCTCTTGAAACTAAACCTATACCAAATCATCCTCCGAGAAGTGATCATAATCAAGTACCCCCTGATAGTTTGCTATCTTGGCTTAAAGAAAATGCCCGAGTAGCTCAGTTGGTCAGAGCAGCCGCCTTGTAAGCGGCAGGTCGTCGGTTCGAATCCGACCTCGGGCTCAAACTTAACGATGTCTAGCTATTTCAAAAACAGTGATCGCTGCTGCTGTCGACACGTTCAGTGAAGGTAAAACTCCTTGAAGAGGAATATGAACCAATTCATCACAACGCTCTCTGGCTAATCTTGACAAACCACGCCCTTCTGAGCCTAAAACCAGTGCAATTGGCTGATCTGCGATTGCGAGATCATAAAGAGAAGTCGCTCCTCCAGCATCTAAACCAACTAACCAGATTCCTGCTTCTCTTAGACGGCCAAGTGCTGCAGGTATGCCACTGACCGTAGCTATTCGAAGATGCTCAATTGCTCCTGCGGCGGTTTTCGTTACTGCAGGAGTGATTTTCGCCGAGCGGTGCCGTGGAAGTATGACTCCAGTTATTCCTGCACATTCAGCTGAACGCAACATCGCTCCTAAGTTTCCAGGGTCGGTCACTCCGTCTATAACAAGCAAGAAAGGTTTGGACTCATCATCTTCAGGTTGTGTTAACTCTTCAATTTCATAATTCGGTAAAGGGGCAGCTAAGGCTACAACTCCTTGAGAGGATTCTGTTTTAGCAATAGATTCGAAACGTGATCGAGGAATTTCTTTGATCGTTGCTTTTGCTTCGTCAGCTAAGTCAATAATGTCATCCAGTATCGGAGCATCCTCAAGATCTCCCGCTAAAAAAACCTCACGGGTTTTGCGCGTTCCTGCTAACAGTAACTCACGCACAGCATGCCGACCTTCAACTTGATCTCCTAATAAAACATTTTTTTGAGGCTTGTTGTGTCGGAGAGGTGTTGTTCCTCTCTGTCCTTTACCACCTCTTAAATTGCTCTTCTGGTTACGTCTTTTATTCATATTTGGAAATTAAAGCAACTACTAAACAAGCAGCACCTTCTCCCTTTCCTACAAATCCCAGACCTTCAGCCCTTCGACCTTTAACGGTCACAGGAGCGTTTAAAATATTCGACATTCGTTCTTGAATGCCTTTTTTGTAAGGTTGCAATTTGGGTTTTTCAAGTATCACACTGCAATCTACATTGCATATTTCCCAACCGTCTTTCTTTATAAACTCAACAACCTTTTCAAGTATCTCCAAACTGTTTGCATTCAGAGTAGAAGGCTCTGTGTCAGGAAAATAATGACCTATATCTTCCAAGCCAGCAGCTCCTAGTAGTGCATCTGCTATTGCATGAGCTAAAAGATCCGCATCACTATGCCCATCTAAACCTGGACCTGGCAGGATCTCTCCTCCAATTACTAAAGGTCGTTCTGGGTCCTGTGAGAATGGGTGAATATCAAACCCTTGACCTATTCTAAAAACAGACATGCAAACCTCTCTAATCTATGACTTTGGAGTTTAAAAATTGTTCAGCAATTAGAAGGTCAGAATTAACTGTAATCTTCAAATTTCTCGCATCGCCTTCAACAAAATCAATTGTTCCACCTGCTAATTCGACCAGAGAGGAATCATCAGAAGTATTTTCGCAAATGGAGTAGGCTTTACGTAATAAAGTTGCATTAAACGCCTGCGGCGTCTGGACCGCTACCACTTCACTCCGATCGATGTGTGATCCATTAATCGAACGTAATGAATCTGATACTGGTATCACGGGAACCACTGCTTCGGACCCTTCTTGAACTTTATTAACAACTGATTTAAACAGTTTTTCCGACGCAAGAGGTCTCACACCGTCATGAACAATCAAAATTTCGGAATCTTGAGGAACCAGTTCAAGACCATGCCTAACAGATTTAGTTCTGGTTGACCCTCCCTCAACTACTTCCTTAACTTTTTTTACCTCATGAAGACAATTCTTTACATATTCAATATCTTCACCCGAGGTTACAACGACTATCCCATCTGATACTGAAGAAGCAGCAATCGCAGAGTGAAACAACACTGATGATCCTGAAAGTTCAGCAAATTGTTTTTTGCTCCCAAAACGGAGCCCTTCTCCAGCGGCCACTAAAATCGTCCAAATTTTCATATGTTAATCCTTTGTAAGTAAAAGATTTAAAGAAGTGTGCTTGCTTCGCCTAAATAGTTTCTACGTATTAGCATGACCTGTGAAATGATAGATCACACCCTTTTTATGCAATCAATACTTTTTGGCAAGTTAGATGAAAAAGAACTTGAATCGATTGTCGAAAAATCCATAAAGAAACAACTATTAAGAGGTGATGTTTTGTTTCGAGAAAATGATAAGCCAGATTCTCTTTTTCTCGTGGAATCAGGACGAATAGCAATAGTTAATAAATCTTTTATTGGCAAAGAGTCCGTCATAGCTCTTATGGAAAATGGTGACCTGTTTGGCGAAATGGGATTATTTGACGAAAGGGGAAGATCAGCGGAAGCGCGAGCGTTGGAAGAATCTTGTGTGATTGAAGTGCCTTTTGAACCTATTAAAAAACTCTACGAAAAGGACCCCTCACAACTGTGGGAAGTGGTAACTATGCTTGTAAACCGTTTAAGAAATATGGATGAAGTTTTAGCAGACTCTGTCTTTCTAGATGTCACTGGACGAACCGCGAAAAGACTTCTTGAAATTTCAGATAACGAAGATGAATTTTCATTACCGGTCACTCAGGAAGAACTAGCTGGAATGGTTGGAGCTTCAAGAGAAAGAGTCAACAAAGCTATAGCTTCTTTCATAAAACTCGGATGGATTGAACAGTTCGATCGCACATACAGGATTCTCGATCGCGAACAAATGACAATACGCTCGCGCTAAGTTCTATTTAATATCCATTCTCTTGCTTTCATCCAAGCATCTTGAGCATCTAATGGTCTATGTGCGGGTCTAGAGGGATCATGCACAAAACCATGCTCAGCATCTCTGTAAGTGACCACTGAGACTCCAGTTGATATTAAAAGATCCACATCTTCTTGCGGAGTCCAACTGTCGTTACTGCCGACAATCGCCAAAACAGAAGAGGCGTCTCCTTCCTTTAAGGAAGAAACAGGCTCTGACTGACTTTCCGATTTCCACGCCTCTGGTACTCGAATCATCCCGTAGAAAGAAACATGTTTTGAAAATCGTTGAGAAGCGACTGTTTTGTAGGTATACATGCCTCCCATGCAGAACCCCAAAATGGCAACCTGGTTAGTCTGAACTAGTTCAGCAGCTGCTAATGCATCTCCTATAATTCGAGAGTCATCAAGCTCAGAGGCTGAGGCAAGTCGCTCTTCTACATTTAAATCTTCTAATTCAGGGTAAAGCTCAAAAGAACAAACAGGCATCCCCCACTCACCAGCCAAACGCTTAACCATCTCGTCAAACAAAGGGCGTAAACCCATAACATCTGGAATGACAACAAGTCCCATTTCTGATTCTGTTGAACTGGGTTTTTCAATTACTGCTTTAGTTCCTGATGGAAGTGATGTATGCATAACTAACCTTTGATAACAATAATGTCTAGTTTCGGTTTCCAAATAGTTCAGCAAAACCTTTAATTTTCGGATGTGAGAAACTGCTAGGAATTGGAATCTGACTTTGCATTAATACTGTGGACATTCCGATACCCCTCGCTGCCTCCAAAGTAGCAATCTCAGAATCTACTAACAGCATGTTGGAGAAAGAAATACCAGTTAAACGTCTAATAGCTTCAAAAATAGAATTGCTAGGTTTTCTTACCCCATATTCACCACTAACAACCCAGTATTCAATCTGTTCGTCTACACCCAATCTTTCACGCAGCTGTTGTGACCACGACAAAACTGAATTGGTAATACAAGCAACTGGTATTCCTCGTCGCTTCATTTCATTTAAAAACGGAAGAGCGTCAGGTCTAAGACGCACAAGACTTAAATATCGAGCGTCAATTAGATTCGGATCACCTTGAACTCCAACACTTTCCCAAAATTCCTCAGAATTCAACTGACCTAAACTTGCAGACTTATAACGGTCAGCTATTTCTTCTGCGTCTACCAGTCCACCATTTTCTCTTACAAAGGGAACTAATAATCCTTCAGGATCAGCACCTCCATCCCATATAACCCCCTTCCCACCAACTACAACAAGCTCGATGCTTCTATCAACTTCCTCTTTTTCTTTTGTTGGGATATTTTCAATAATCTCTGAGGTTTTCTTAATTTTTTTTGGATTTTCCGAAGAACTGGTGGTTTGGCGAACCAAAGTTAAATTCCTGATTCCTCTAATCAAAAGCAGCAATAAAGCAGCCCCAAGAAAAACATACGCTACTGTCCTCCATGCTTTTGGTTTCGAGTAATCGACTGTAGAAGAAACTATAAACGGTGTCGGGGTCTGATCACCCAAAGGAACCGTCCAAACTTTCTCACTTAAATCACTTTCGCTTGCTCCGGGCAATGAGACAGAAAAATTGAAAAGGAAAGACTTTGCAGGATCACAAATTTCATCACACCCTGATAAAAAAGAAAGATCTTCCAAACTTCTCCCGAAAAGGTTGCCTCCTAATGCTTCATCTAAGGAAGGATCTGAAAATAGAGAAAGTCCATCCGTGAGGTCAATCTTTCCTTCAATAGTCCATATTTTCTTCGCGAATGATTTTTCACTCACTAGGTTTACTTCAGAAAAAACTGACGGACCTGCAACTTCTTCCAAAACTCTTACTAAAGAATCTTTCCCTACGAAACTTTTTGTAGCCAAAACAATTGTTTTCGCTTCTTCTGGATCCTTAGGTAAAGAAACCTCCCAGCCTGCAGAAACTAAATCATCTGTCCTTAGTTGCTTCTCTATATTCCCTATTTGTCGACTGGCTTCATCATCAAGTTCGACTAGAACTTCCACACTTCCAGAACCATCGTCTTGAACATTTACTGCCACCATACTTTCAACTCGACACGCGGTAGCAAGAAAAGCAAATGATAGAAAGAGTAAAAAAATTTTCATGTCGAATTCAAAACGATTTATTAAAATTAAACATTAACAAACCAACTGAACAGATTCGGTTGATGAGATTAAAAACCAAAATCTGCTATTCAACTATCTCAGTTGCCATCTCCATGGTCGGTATCTCAAATCCTGCAACTGAACGGAAAACGACTTTTTTACCTTCATAAGTAGAATCATCTGTCTCTTCTTCTGGAACTTCTTCAACATCTACTATCACTATTTCGCCCGCTTTAAATTCTTTGTGTAACAAACGTTCTGACAGTGGGTCTTCTATAAGCCTTTGAATAGCTCTTCTTAAAGGTCTAGCGCCCAATGTCGGATCGTAACCATGTTCAGCTAAATGATGCTTAACCGCGTCAGTTAATTCCAATCCCATTCCTTGTCCAGCTAATTGAGTTGATAAACGACCTATCATCAGATCAACAATTCTTGTTACCTCTTCCATGGTCAACTCATGGAAAACTATCGTTTCATCTATTCGATTCAGAAACTCTGGTCGGAAGTGTAGTTTCAAAGCATCTTGAACTTTTTCTTTCATCCTCTCGTAACTAACAGCCTCGTCTGCTTTAGTAAAACCTAAATTGGCTTTGCGCAAATCTGCCGTTCCCAAATTGGATGTCATGATGAGTACTGTGTTCCTGAAATCCACTGACCTTCCCTGAGAGTCAGTCAATCTGCCTTCTTCAAGTATCTGCAATAATGTGTTGAAAACATCAGGATGGGCTTTCTCTACTTCATCAAAAAGAACCACTGAAAAAGGTTTCCTTCTTACAGCTTCAGTTAATTGACCGCCTTCGTCATATCCCACGTAACCTGGCGGTGAACCAAGAAGCCTGCTTACAGTATGCTTTTCCATATATTCTGACATGTCGAGTGAAATCAAAGCCTGTTCATCACCGAAAAGAAACTCTGCCAGTGTTTTAGCTAGTTCTGTTTTGCCTACTCCTGAAGGCCCCAGGAAAACAAATGAACCTGATGGTCTTTTAGGATCTTTTAACCCTGCCCTAGTCCGTCTAATAGCTTGACTAACTGCATGAATTGCATCCTCTTGGCCTATTACTCGCTTATGTAGATCATCTTCCATATGGAGAAGTTTTTGAGTTTCTTCCTCAGTTAGTTTGTAAACAGGTATACCTGTCCAAACAGAAAGAACTTCAGCTATACACTCTTCGTCAACTTCATCGAAAAGATCAACTCCTGAAGATTTAATTTCTTCTTCTCTTTCGGTCTTCCTTGAAATTAATTCTTTCTCACGATCACGCAAATTTCCAGCTTCTTCAAAATCTTGAGACTCAACAGCCGCTTTCTTACGTTGAACTACTTCAGCCAATTCAACTTCAAGTTCTCTTAAATCGTCCGGCGTATTCATACGTCTTAATCGAAGCCGCGAACCTGCCTCGTCAATTAGATCAATTGCTTTATCTGGAAGATGACGGTCGGAAATATAACGATCAGCTAAATTAGCTGCAGCTATGAGAGCCTGATCTGTAATTGTTACTCGGTGATGAGTTTCATATCGCTCTCTTAAACCTTTAAGTATTTCAATGGTATGAGCAACATCAGGCTCATCAACAGTTATTGGTTGGAAGCGTCTTTCTAAGGCGGCATCTTTTTCTATATGTTTTCTATATTCTTCTAGAGTCGTAGCACCAATTGTCTGCAATTCACCTCTAGCCAACATAGGTTTTAAAATGGAAGCTGCATCTATTGCTCCTTCTGCAGCACCTGCCCCAACTAAGGTGTGAATTTCATCAATAAACAAAACAATGTCACCTCTTGTTTTAATTTCTTTTAAAACTTTCTTGAGACGTTCTTCAAAATCACCTCGATAGCGACTTCCCGCGACCAAGGCACCCAGATCCAATGTATAAATTTGTTTACCCTGAATTGTCTCAGGGATGTCACCACCAGCAACCATTTGAGCAAGACCTTCAACAATCGCTGTTTTACCAACACCGGGTTCTCCAACCAAGACGGGATTATTCTTCGTTCTACGTGACAGAACCTGCATCACTCTTTCCAATTCACGCTTTCTACCAATTACAGGATCTAACTTTTTCTCTGTAGCTGCTTGTGTAAGATTTCTTCCAAATTGGTCAAGTACAAGAGAACCAGACTGTGATTCTGATCCTCTACTCCCAGTGGTTGCACCAGCTTTCTCAGAAGCCGCCCCCATCGGACCACCTGATCCTGCATAACCAGAAAGAAGTTGGATAACTTGCTGACGGACTCTTGATAAATCCGCACCTAACTTAACTAATACTTGGGCTGCAACCCCTTCTCCTTCACGGATTAGCCCCAGAAGTATATGTTCTGTTCCTATGTAATTGTGACCTAATTGAAGCGCTTCTCTTAAGGACAACTCCAAGACTTTTTTTGCACGAGGTGTAAAAGGTATATGACCGCTTGGGGAACTTCCGCCTTGACCTATTAGCTCTTCTACTTGACCACGAACTCCTTCAAGCGAGATGCCTAAAGACTCGAGTGCCTTAGCGGCCACTCCCTCTCCTTCATGGATGAGTCCAAGTAAAATATGCTCAGTTCCTATGTAATTATGGTTAAGTAGACGCGCTTCTTCTTGAGCTAATACAACCACACGACGAGCTCTATCTGTAAACCTCTCAAACAACTGGTTTTCTCCCGAATTTAAAGTAACTGATAATCAATTGTATCTACTTTGTAATGTACCACTATTAAGTAAAACAGCTATTTTGAATAACCTTTGTATAACAGTTTCGAGATAGGGCAAAAATGTCGTATCCTCAGCACGTGGAGGACCAGTACACACTTCTCAGTTTACCGGGCATTAAAAGTGCTTTGGAAAGGGTGGAAGACGAACTAAGAATAGCTGTCAAGGCTGAAGAACCCCTTCTCACAGAACTTTCACGCCATCTAATAGACGCAGGAGGTAAAAGGATAAGACCAAGTCTTGCTATCGCGTCCTCGCAAATACTCGAAGATCAACCAACCGCCCCTAGTAAAGAAGTGATTTTAGGAGGAGTGGCTGTCGAGCTCGTGCATCAAGGGTCTCTTTACCATGATGATGTTATGGATGGAGCTAAAACTCGTCGGAACGTTACAAGTGTTAACGAAGAATGGGGAAATCGTGAAGCTATTCTCGGCGGCGACTATCTGTTAGCGAGAGCATCTGAAATAGCTGCTGGACTTGGGGCAGAAGTAGCAGGGCTGCTTGCTTCTACTATTGCTGCCCTCTGTGAAGGTCAAATTCGTGAAGTCAACTCAGCATATGACGTCACAAGAAGTGAAGAAGCGTACATGTCCTCAATTTCAGGAAAAACTGGTGCTCTTCTGTCTGCTTCAGCAAAAGTAGGGGCAATCGTTTCTGGTTACCCAACTGAAGTAGTCAACGCAGTTACACAGTTTGGAAATCTCTACGGAGTTGCCTTTCAAATTGTTGACGATTTATTAGACGTAATGGCAAGCGAAAAAGAACTTGGTAAACCTTCAGGAAACGACTTACTTGAAGGTGTTTACACTCTGCCAGTTATTCGAGCACTTAAAGGTCCGAATTCTGAAGCGTTAAATGACTTGCTAACTAATCCGATTGATAATGATAAGAGGGACATTGCTTTGGAACTAATTAGGGCGGACGAAGCAATTGAATCAACAATAGAGACAGCTCTGGAGTTTACGAAAAATGCTCAACAATCCTTAATCAGTCTTCCCAATAATCCAACAGCGGAAATTCTTAAATCTACTTGCAGTATTCTTGCAAATCAGGTGAACCGATTTAAGAAATAATCAATCCTGTTCAGGTCTTAGTGTAGGAAAAAGAATCACATCGCGAATTGCCTGCGTGTCTGTAAGAAGCATTATTAAACGATCAATTCCTATGCCTAGTCCACCAGTTGGTGGCAGCCCATATTCCAAAGCTCTTAAATAGTCTTCATCAACTACCATCGCCTCTTCGTCTCCTGCATCACGATTTTCCTCTTGAGCATTGAAGCGCATTCTCTGATCATCAGGGTCAATCACCTCAGAAAAAGCGTTACACAATTCTCTACCTGCGACAATCGCTTCAAACCTCTCAACCATGCCTGGAATGCTTCTATGGGATCTTGAAAGAGGTGAAACTTCTTGTGGGTAGTCTGTTACATAAATAGGGCCCCATAATTCTGGTTCAGTTGTTTTTTCATATAGCTCTAAGATTAGTTTCCCGGGTCCATAGTGATCCTCAAAAGGAACTGAATGATCTTCACAAAGTTTTCTTAACTCTTCGATAGGGGTTTGTAAACTAACCTCCTTTTCGATTTTTTGGTTTAAAAGCTCCAACATGCTTGATCTTTCCCAAGGCGTTGAAAGATCTAATTCGCGACCGTCATACTCAATTTTTGTTGAACCGCACACTTCCAGAGCAAGTTCAGAAACCATTTCTTCGACCAATCTCATAATGTCTTCATAATCTGCATAAGCCTCATAAAGTTCAAGCATTGTAAACTCTGGATTGTGGCGAGTAGAAATACCTTCATTTCTGAATACACGTGCCATTTCGAAAACTTTTTCGAATCCGCCTACAACCAGTCTCTTTAGGTAAAGCTCCGGTGCAATTCGTAAATATAAATCAAGATCAAGAGCATTATGGTGAGTCTCAAAAGGACGGGCTGCAGCACCTCCTGGTATTGGGTGAAAAACAGGCGTTTCCACTTCTATGAAACCGCGATCTTCAAGCCAGCTTCGGATTAAGGACACAATCTTGCTTCTAGTTATAAAAGCCTCACGGGACTCTTCGGTAACCCAAAGATCCACATATCGTTGTCTGTAACGAATATCGGTGTCAGAAATGCCATGCCATTTGTCAGGAAAAGATCTTTTTGCTTCAGCCAAACGAACCCATGAATCAACACGAACAGAGATTTCACCTCTTTTTGTTTTGATTACCTCTCCAGTTATTCCCAACCAATCACCCAGGTGCAAATTAGAAAAAAATTCGTAATCAGGAGTATTTTTTTCCGAGGCAAATAACTGTATGCGTGCGGTTGAGTCTTGTAGAACACCAAATACTATTTTCCCTTGGTCACGACGCAACATCAATCTTCCTGCTACGGAAACCGTTACTCCGCTGCTTTCCCCTTCAGACAGATCAGAGTGTTCAGATAGTAGTTCAGAAGCCGAATTGGTTACCTCAAAACGAAAAGGGGTCTCTCTATCCATCATTCTCTCTATTCAGATCGTATACGAGTCTTAGTCCGTGCAAAGTTAAAAATGGTTCGACATGATCTATCGATCTCGATACTGGTGCTATTAAATGCGCTAAACCACCCGTAGCTATGACTGTGCAATCATTTAACTCGTTTTTGAACCTCTCAACCATTCCATCTACTTGCGACGCAAAACCATAAACAGCGCCTGACTGAAGTGATTCAACTGTACTTTTACCAATAACACTTCGCGGTTCAGTCAATTCAATAGCTCTTAAGGCGGCAGCTCTTTCGAAAAGTGCATCTAGGCTTATTTCAATTCCTGGAGCTATAGCTCCGCCGAGAAATTCTCCCTCAGAGGAAATCACGTCAAAATTATTTCCAGTTCCAAAATCTACAACTACAGATGGGCCTCCATATAAATCAAAAGCTGCAACCGCATTTGCGATACGATCTGCTCCGACTTCACGAGGGTTATCATAAAGAATTGGCATGCCGGTTCGAACACCAGGTTCAATAACTACTGGTTCTAACTCCATGTATCTGCTAACCATTTCTCGTAGACTTGCTAGTACACGTGGCACTCCTGAACAAATTGCAATTCCTTCATATTCATCATCATGCCCGGATGATCTAACTAAATCTCTAATAATGACAGCATGTTCATCAGAAGTCCGATCATCATCGGTAGCAATCCGCCAATAATCCAAAAGCCCTGAATCAGCTTGAGTTGCAGACGTGGAACTCTCATACAGCCCTATAACCGTCTGTGTATTTCCTACATCAATGGCTAAGAGCATCTTTTCCTCTCATAATCTGATTCCCTAATTTGAAATTTAGTCCTACACAAAGTTAAGGCAAACAAATTAACTGACATGCTTCAGAAAACTTTAATCCCAAGTGGAGTGAAAGAACTAGATAACTTAAGGGTAGTGCGCAAAATGGTTCTCACAGCATCTTTTAAATTTCAAGGTATAACTACACCAATATTGTCAATTAAACGGGCATTTCCGAACTGGCATGCGATTAATATTTGCACCTGTTTCCCAGAAGTATTCAAACAATCAAGCGGAGTAAAAGTTTCAAAATCAACTATTCCTACGTAATCCAAATCTCCTTCTGATTCATCTTTAACTAAGCCACTTATAAATTTTGTTATATTTTCGGAGTCTTTTTCTCCATTACTGATGAGATTTGCTCCCTCAAGTAAAGCCCGATAAAGCACTGAAGCATCTGAGCGTTGATCTTTTGACAAATAAACATTTCGACTTGAAAGAGCCAGTCCATCATCATCGCGAATAGTTGGACATTGAATTACTTTTACTGGAAAACGATGCCTTTTGACAAGGTCATTAACAACCACGACCTGTTGAAAATCTTTCTCCCCAAAATAGGCACAAGTTTCACCGACAATTTCAAATAACCGAGAAACAACAGTAGCAACTCCCTGAAAATGAAAAGGTCTACTTTTACCTTCAAAAATTTTTCCAATCCCCCCAATTTCTTCAGGTTCTGGAAGACCTTCAGGAAAAATTTCTTCCTGCGTTGGAAAAAATAGAATATCAACTGCATGCTTTCTGCAAATATCCACATCTTCTTCAAGATTGTTCGGATACGTTTCAAAATCTTCGTCAGGAGAAAATTGGAGTGGATTTACAAAAATTGATACTGCAGTAGTTTTTTGTTGTTTAACCGAAGCGTCAATCAAAGAAGTGTGACCATCATGAAGAGCTCCCATGGTTGGTATAAAACCAATTTTCTCGCCTGAGGTTCTCTTTTGATTTAAGAAATTTTGGAAATCTGTAATGGATGTAACTATTTCCATGGAAACTATTTATTACTCTTGCTTTCATTCTCTATGAGTTCAACAATTTCACGTCCATCACTTCCAATTTGTCTTTCAAGAAGTTGCTCTACAACTTCGATCGCTCGTGGTCCACTCGGTACCAACTCACGCCATAAAAGGTAGGCAGCAATGAGACCACAAATTTGATCCCCTAACTCCTCTCGGTGTAACAAAACTCTTGGATTGTCTTCTAATAAAGAACTTAACCTAGTGAACAAAGCCGTTAATCTTTCAATGCCTTCCTCAGCCCCTCCAAATGGCATCTGGACCCAACGGACTCCTTGACTTTCATAAGCTTTTATATTGTCGTCATTTGCAAGGAGTGATACCACTACATCGAAGTTGCTTTGCCGGATCCAAATAACTTCTTCTTGGCGCCTGACACTTCTGTGACTTTCGCCAAATCCACCAGGTCTTTCACAAATTGCAAGCGAATCTTTAATAACCCAAAAAAATTTCCTTGGCTCTATACCCTGAGCCCACTTACCTCTCATCAACACTCCTAAACATTTTAACTATCAGAATTAACTACCCAGATATCTGGCAGATTCCTATAACGCTCAGCCACATCTAATCCATAACCAACTAACCAGTCTGCTGGAACTTGAAAACCTGTGTATCGAATCGTATCTTCTTCAAATTGGAAATCTTCCCGCACAAGAAGTGCGCAAATCTCCAAACTGGCTGGATTTCTAGCAAGAAGGTTCTTTCGTAAAAAATTAAGGGTTAATCCGCTGTCAACAATGTCTTCTACTAAAAGAACATGTCTATCTGCTAGATCAAGATCTAAGTCTTTCACTATTCTCACTACACCAGAGGAAGTAGTCGAATGACCGTATGAAGAAACAGCCATAAAATCAAACTCGATCGGAAGATCAATGGCTCGTGATAAGTCACTCATGAAAACAAAAGCCCCTTTCAAAACTCCTACTAAGAGAGGTGCTTCTTCTGAATAATCTTGAGTAATTTGTTTCCCCAATTCAGCAACCTTCACCGCAACTTGATCTGCTGTTAAAAGAACATGCTGAGGAGTTGGAATATTATCTTTACTCTCTTCACTCATATATAGGACCTTTCTTTAGAGTTATTTGATAAAAAACTACTTTGAATCTTGAGAAATTTTTGTGTTCACTGAAAATCTAACTTTTCCTTCCGACCTATCCACTCTAAAGCCGCCAGGAATTTCTGTTCCCTTTATCTCTCCTCGGACAATTTGAAATACTCTGTCAACTGATGAGGAATCTGCTGGGAAACCCAGATTACCTGTTAGCCAATCTTGAACAGCTAATCTGATTAGTGGATCAGGAACTTTTTTCACTGATCGAACATCGGTTATGTCTAAGTCTTCAACTAAGTTACCTAAAAGACCCATTGCCTCACGAGCCAAATTTGCATGCCTGGCTAACAATGGGACTGGATCACGACCGGCAACCTCAGCAAGTAATGGAATAACCTCGTTACGGATCCTGTTGCGGGTAAACCTAGGATCTAGATTCATTGGATCATTTACAGGCTCCAAATTCTCTGAATCGCAAAGCTCCTTGGTTTCAGTGCGACGCAAATTCAATAATGGTCTCCTATGAGGCTCGCCAATACCAGAAGCCCCTTGCACGCCCGAACCTCTAAGGAGATTCAAAAGCACGGTTTCTGCTTGGTCATCTGCTGTATGACCTGTAAGAACTTGAGAAGGTAAAACATCTCTTCGCACATCACGGGCTCTGGCCTCAAGATTAGGACCGTCTTCTACAAGAGCTTTGAGACAATGAGATTTGACCCCCAAACTACTAGCCACTTTAGAAACCATTTCCCCTTCATGACTGGAGTTAGGTCTAAGACCATGATCCACATGCCATACAGTTACTTTTAGACCCGCATTCACGGCCAACATTAGTAAAGCCAATGAATCTGCACCACCGGAAACAGCACAATCAACTTCGGTTTCAGGTGGTGGGAAAATACACCGATCTTGAAGTTCAGACAGTAAATTACTACTCATTTTTCAACTGCTTAATTCTCGATACCCAAAGACTTGGATCCTTGATCTCTTCTAATCTGGGTAAATTTTCGGGGTTTTCCCAAACCATATTCAAAAATTCAATACCTTCAGTTTCTTCGACAGAGAAAATGAAATCTTCTCCTTGTTCGTATTGTGCCAATTTTGCTTCTATCCCGATGACTTTTTGAAAAATCTTTGTAACGCCTGTACCAGATTTCCTCCTCTGGCTAACTACTTTTTCGAATCTTTCTTGATTCTTTACATATCCTTTTCCCGCACGACTCATAATTACATCTCCATGGCCTTCAAGAAGGGTCATCAGAGCTGATATCTCATTAATTGAATTATTCTTTTCGACGGATGCAAATAAATTCGAAATTTTGAATGCAGACGAATCAACGGAATGTGAATCTTCCGAATTTTGATTCTTGAAACTATCTTTTTTTATTTTTGCTGTAGAACCTTTTTGGGCTTCTTTCAAAAGGTCATTTACCAGCGACAAGTAGTGTTCTCTCATCCATGGGACACCGGTAAATTGTGCTCGATGGGTCAATTCATGAATCGCTAACCATAAGCGAAAACCATCCGGGTCAAAAGCGTAACGACGCTCTATTGCTCTAATATTTGGTCCTACGTAATAAACCAAATCTTGTTCATTGTAATTTTCACTGTCTAAAACCAATAAATCGTATTGTCCTAAAACTCGTGTCGACATCCAACCCAGGACTCCACCTATTTCCATAGAAGCTATACGTGAAGGAATTGAAAATTTTTTGCTCTCGGGTTCTTCTGCCAAAATTGGTTTTAATAAACGTTTTAGGGAAGCTACGTTGGCTCGAATCCAACCACTTCTATCGACAACTTTCGCTTTTGCTTTACCTGAAGAAGATTTTAGTCCTGTTGAGATTTCTACTAACTCTTCTGCATGGGAAGTGAAGCCGTTGAAAGACTCAGTTAAACCTTTTAGATAACTAACGTCGTTAAAGGGTGCTCTATTGGCTATTCGGTTTGCAAACTTTTCAACAAATCCCCAATCAACTCTCATAGTTTCTATAGAGCCAATTTCACTACGCTCCACAGAGTTCCTTAAAAGCTATCGTTTGGGGTAACGCGTGGAGGAGACTTTTCCCAAATAGCCAATCAAAGCAGCGATCAAGGAAACTACTCCGACAACTACTAATGGAACTGCAAGCCAATAGTGCCAAATTACTCCACCAAAAATATTCATAAAAAGATCTTACGTCGATTAACGATAAAGATGACACTTTTCGGAGCCCGCGCGGGGAATTGAACCCCGGACCTGTTCATTACGAATGAACCGCTCTGCCAACTGAGCTACACGGGCGCAAATGCAATATTAGTATCGGCATTTCGACATTAGACAAAAAACTGCCTCTAAGCCTTTTCTAAAGGAGCCCATGCCAATAAAAGGCGTTTTTCTCCTACTGAAGAGAAGGAAATTACAGCTTCAGCTCTGTCGCCTGTACCACTAACACTCACGACTACACCTGCACCCCAAGCTTTATGTTTCACGTCATCACCTGGTGATAGGGCTAACAAATGAGCTCCTGGTAAATTTGATTCTTTCTCGGACGTGTTTGTTCCCTTGCCGAAAATTTTTCCTGCAGGTTCTTCCGAAGAAGACTGATCAGCGGAAAGAAAGCCCCAATCATCCATATCGGAAGTATTCGCATCGAAACTTCTTGAAGTTTTACTAATCTTTTGAGAACCTTCCTGCTTAATTAATGCCTCAGGAATATCATCCAAAAATCGACTTGGCGGATTATATTGAGTCTGACCATGCAACATCCGACTCCAAGCGTTGCATAGATGAAGGGCCCGCCTAGCTCTTGTGATTCCTACATAAGCTAATCTTCGCTCTTCCTCCATTTGATCTGGATCTCCTAAAGCCCGAACATGAGGGAAAATTCCTTCTTCCATTCCCAGTAAGAAAACAACTGGAAATTCCAGTCCTTTAGCAGCATGAAGTGTCATCAATAAGACTTCACCATTTTCCAAATCAGATATCTCATTTGGTAGATCATCAGTGTCTGCCACCAATCCAACTCGTTCTAAGAATTCAGAGATGTCCGAAAAGTCAGAGGCAGCACCGACCAATTCAGACAAATTTTCTAAACGACCTTCAGCTTCGATTGTTCTTTCCTCTTCTAGTTCACTTATATACCCTGACTTTTCTAAAGAAAATTCAATGATGTCTGCTGGTCCAAGATCTAAACGGGATTGTGATTCTTCAAGTAAATTTAAAAAAGATTCAATTCCTTTCAGTGCTTTACCTGATACTCCAGCTTTAGAAGCATCGAAAAGTGCGAGAAATAAATCAATTTGGTTTTTATCTGCCCAAGCCTCTATTTTTGCTAAGGAAGTATTACCGACTCCACGTTTAGGCACATTAACCACGCGTCTAAGTGCAACTTCATCTAGAGGGTTTACTGCTAAGCGTAAATAAGCAAGGGCGTCTCGGACTTCACGCCGGTCGTAAAATCGTGTGCCTCCAACTACGCGATACGGAAGTCCAAGGCGGTTTAGTTGCTCTTCAACAGCTCGACTTTGAGCATTTGTCCGATAAAAAATCGCTACATCTGATAGTCCTGCATATCCCGTTCTTTTATAAGAAATAATCTTTTCCGCTACCCAGTTAGCCTCATCATCCTCGTTGCTAGCTTGATATAAAACAATCGATTCACCATCACCTTCTTCTGTCCACAGTTCTTTTGGTTGACGACCAGAATTTCTGCTTATAACTTCATTTGCTGCATCAAGTATTGTTTGAGTTGATCTATAGTTCTGATCTAAAACGATGACTGTGGCATCAGGAAAAGCTTTTTCAAAATTAAGAATATTTCTTACATCTGCTCCTCTGAACTGGTATATCGATTGATCGCTATCACCTACTACACAAATATTTCGATGCTCAGCTGCCAAAAGAGAAACAAGTTCATTCTGAATCAAATTTGTATCTTGATACTCATCTACAAGTACGTGTTTAAAACGATTTTGCCACTGTGCCAAGATTGACTCATTTTTTCTAAAAAGAGTCACCGTGTTGAGTAACAAGTCATCAAAATCCATTGCACTTGCTCTCTTAAGTCTTAATTGATATTCAACGAAAATTTCACTGACCTTCTGGTCATAAGGGTTCTCTGTGCTGTCTAAAAAATCATTAGGATTAGTTCCTTCATTTTTTAAGCCCGAGATTTTTGATAGTAGAGCTCGGGGGGGAAATCTTTTTGAATCAAGATTAAGATCTTTAATTACATGCCCCATTAAACGGGCAGCATCTCCTTGATCGTAGATTGTGAAATTCGACGAAAATCCGATTTCATCAGCTGATTGTCGTAAAATTCGGACGCATGCAGAATGGAAAGTTGACACCCACATCTTGTGAGCTACAGTCCCAACGAGCTCCACTACTCTATGTCTCATTTCTTCTGCAGCTTTATTTGTGAAAGTAATAGCCAGAATTTCAAAAGGTGAAATACCTTTTTCATTAATTAAGTACGCGATTCTACTTGTCAATACTCGTGTTTTTCCCGAACCAGCTCCTGCTACTACAAGAAGAGGACCAGTC
>PBLL01000029.1 GCA_002721755.1 Actinomycetota bacterium | reverse complement strand
TTAACTTCTTCAGCTACCACAGGAAAGGCATTGGAGCGCTTAAATGTGACTTCTTCTATTGGTTCTTTTCCGGATGTTTGAAACCAAAGAGGGTATTCAAGTCCGTATGCAGCTCCCCATACAGCGTTCGCTTCGGTAAGTTTGTCAAATATTGGCGAAGTGTGAAGAGGTCTACCTGCGGGTAGTTCTTCGTTGGGAAAGCTAATTTGAAACCGTCTACTGTAGTTTTCGATTACTTTTGTCAATGTATATGAAGGTGTCGTCCAGTCGCCAAAACGTGAAACGTCCATTCCCCAAACATCAAAACCTGGATCTCCAGTTGTGATCCAATTTGCCATCGCTAGTCCAACTCCTCCACCTTGACTTAGACCTGCCATAACACCACAGGCAACCCAATGACCTCTTTGTCCTCTAATTGGACCAATTAAAGGATTTCCATCAGGAGCGAATGTAAAAGGACCATTTATAACTTGTTTTATGCCGGCTTCTGCATAAATCGGAAAATGTGAAAATCCTATTTCAAGTGAAGGTGTAAGCCTTTCTAGATCTGGAGTAAGTAGTTGAGCACCAAAATCCCAGGGAGTTGATCTGGTCTGCCAAGGTACGCATGCTTGTTCATAGGTTCCGAGAAGAAGGCTCTTACCCTCAGCCCTTAAATATATTTCCCCACCAAAATCAATGACTCCTCGACCATGACCATCAGTTGCCTCAAGCCATGGTTCTATTTCAGGTAGCTCTTCAGTGAGAAAATACATGTGCTCCATAGCTTGAACAGGTAACTCGACGTTGCACATTCGTCCCACTTCTCTAGCCCATAAACCTCCAGCATTTACAAAATTTTCACAATTTATTGTTCCCTTATCTGTAACAAGATCCCAAGTGCCATCAGATTTTTGAATAATTTCTTTTACCCATGTGTTTCGTTCGATTTCAGCTCCTAAGGATCGTGCAGCAGTAGCATAAGCATTAGTTACACCTGAAGGGTCAACATGTCCACCAACAGGATCCCAAAGAGCACCTACGAAATATTGCTCTTCTAGAAAAGGAACAAGATTTTTCGCTTCCGAAGTGGAAATAATTTCTGTCTCCATACCTAGGTACCTGCCTCGAGCATGGGCCATTTTCAACCAGTCCAATCTGTCTTCATCATCAGCTAGCATTAGTTCACCGGTTAGATGTATTCCACAATCGACTCCTGTCAATTCTTCGAGTTCCTTGTAGAGCTTTATCGTGTACCTTTGAAGGGCGGCAACGTTTGGATCGCCATTCAAGGTGTGCATGCCTCCAGCTGCATGCCAAGTTGAACCAGCAGTCAACTCCTTTCTTTCTAGAAGCACGACATCAGTGCAACCAGATTTGGTTAAGTGATAGAGAACGCTGCAACCGACAACTCCACCACCTACTACAACTACCTGTGCTCTGTCTTTCAATGCTTTTCCTTTCCTAGTAGTCGGTCGGAACTCCACCTTCAGCGACTCTTTTTTCAAGATATTCATCTAGTTCGTAGCGGATATTTGTATCCATAGGTGGTTTTTCATGTGACTCAATTAGTTTCTTTGCTATTTTTTCAGCCCTCTGATGTGCTTCTACGCGACCACTTTCATTCCATGATTCATAATTTCTCCAATCAGACACCATTGGACGAAAATGTTCTGTTTTGAAACGTTCTTGGGTGTGTTCAGTTCCGAAAAAATGACCTCCGGGACCCACTTCGGCAATTGCTTCTATAGCTAGAGTTGCGTCATCGACGGTAATAGGTTCGAGCATTGAATTGACCATGTTAAGAACATCTGCGTCTATGACCATTTTTTCATAGGAAGCAAGAAGACCACCTTCGAGCCAACCCGCCCCATGAAGTAGAAGATTGACACCCCCCATGATTGCGCCCCAGATTGAGATAACGCTTTCATACATTGATTGAGCATCGACGCTATTTGATGCGTTTACGTTAGATGAGCGGTAAGGAAATCCGTACCGTCTGGCAAGTTGACCTCCGATGAGACATGCTTTCCAGTATTCAGGTGTTCCAAATGCTGGTGCCCCAGATTGCATGTCAACATTTGAGGTGAACCCTCCGTAAATAACAGGAGCCCCTGGATTAACTAATTGAGTGTAGGCAATACCAGCTAAAGCTTCAGCATTTTGTAAAACTAGTGCACCTGCAACAGTTATTGGAGCCATAGCTCCTGCCAAAGTAAATGGAGTTATACAAATAACTTGATTTCGTGCAGACATTTCTTGAATTCCATGAAGCATCACTGTGTCGTATCGCAAAGGTGTACTTGCATTAATAACTGAAAAAATTGAAGGTTCCGAGTTGAAAGTATTTTGGTCTACACCTCTTGCTATCCGAGTGATTTCCATTCCATCAATGTTTCTTTGCCTTCCGAGGCTGTAAACAAACGGTGGTTTATCAGAAAGAGTTACAGCATCATGAGTTGCGTACAAATGTCTAACTGAAGCGTGTATGTCAGTTGGTTCTACGGGATAACCAGCGGTTGTATGTAGACAGTTAAGCATTTGAGTTAATTTGATGAGATTACGAAAATCTTCACGATTGCCATCACGGCGGTCATGCCCTAAACCGGTTACGAAAGGCGGACTAGCCACCGCTGTGTAAGTAATCCACTTGCCACCCATAATGAAATCTCTTTGAGGTGAGATTCCATGCATTTTGAATTCGCTTGGTGCAGTTGAAATAAGTTCCATTACCATTTCAGGATCAAATCTCACTTGCTGGTCATCGACAGATGCTCCTGCATCTGCTAGTTGCTGACAGGCAGTTTCATCAAGAAAAGCTATTCCAGTTTCTGAAAGAACTTTGAGTGATGCATTATGAATAGATTCTAATTCATCATCAGAAACAGCTCTTAAAGGTTCGAATCTGTGTTTTGGTTGGAATGATGGAGGTTGTTTGATTTTTTGTGAAGCTTGATTTCTTCGTTCGCTTCTACCTCCGCGTCTACGCTCATTAGACATAAAGGTCCTCAAAAAACTGTTCGAATATCATTACTTTTCAAAACCTTCTCTCCCTGAAGGAGGATCGTAAAGGGGAGTTAGTTGCAGCTCTTCTCCATTCCAAGGATTTGCTTTAGCTGTATTTTCATCCAGAGTTACACCCAGTCCTGGTTCCGCTGATGGTATTACAAGCCCTTCAGAAAATTCAATAGGCTTTTCGAGAATTTCAGCATGAAAACCAGACCAATCTTCGATCGACTCTAAGATCAAAAAGTTTGGTGTGCAGGCAGCCAGTTGAATATTTGCAGCAGCTACTACAGGACCGCAGTAGCAGTGTGGAGCTAGTAGAGCCTGTTTTACTTCTGCAACGGAAGCAATTTTTTTACCTTGTAAAATCCCACCGCAACGACCGAGATTAGGTTGGATTATTGAAGCCGCATCAGATTCCAGAAGTCTTGAAAATTCACTAACTGTTGTGAGTCTTTCTCCAGCTGCAACCGGAATCGAAGTTCCAGCAGCAACTCGAGCCATTCCTTCGACATCATCTGGCGGGACAGGTTCTTCGAACCACAGAGGGTTATATTTTTCCAGAACTCTCGCAAGTCTCAGAGCTCCTGACGGAGTAAATTGACCATGAGTTCCAAACAAGATGTCAGCACCAGTGCCAAGAGTTTCTCGAAGTGCTTTAACCATTGATTCACAAAACTCCAATTCACTCGGAGTGGGTTGACGACCGTCAAAAACTGAATAGGAACTAGCAGGGTCAAATTTTACTGCAGTAAAACCTTTTTGGATTGCTGAAGCAGCTGCTTCAGCCGCTAAAGATGGATCATTATAGATATGTTTTTCCGTGGAAGGGTTATATGTATCTTCTCCATCAGGAGGATAAAGATATGTGTATGCACGCAACCCTTCATGAACACGACCGCCCAGAAGCTCATAAACCGGTTTATTGCATTCTTTCCCGATTAAATCCCAGCAAGCCATTTCGAGAGAACTAATAACGCCACATAAAGTAGGGTCCGGACGAAGCGCATAACCCACTCCGTAAGAGCGGCGCCAAAAAGTTTCAATATGGAAAGGGTTTTCACCTATAAGAAATCGATCTGCGGTATCCTCAATCATTTTTGCAATTAGATGAGGATTGAAAGTAGCAGAGTAAGCCTCACCGATTCCGGAAATGCCACTGTCTGTAGTTAACTTTACAAAAATAAAATAACGACCTCCATGACGAGGCGGAGGATTTGCTACTACAAATGTTTCAACTTCGGTTACTTTCACTTCGGATCCTTTTTCGTAGAGCTTGGACATACAACAGCACGTATTGTCGATCCACTACGCATGTCTTTAATTGCTTTATTTATGTCATCTAACTCATAAACGTTTGAGACCATTTTTTCAAGATTAAGTTTGCCTTCGGTCCATAACTTGACCATTGATGGAATGTCAAAGTGTGGGCGAGATGTACCCATTTTCGAGCCAAGAATCTGTTGGTTTCTAGCTGCAATCAGACCTGGATCAAATTCCGAAACAATTCCATCCTCAGGCATGCCTACAAGCACAAGGGAGCCCATGGGGGCTAAAAGTTTCATTGACATTGAAACAGCTTCGGGTGCTGCCGTCGTAACGAAAGCAAAATCAGCGAGTCGACCGTCATTTATATTTTGGATCATTTTTTGCAAATCTTCTGTTGGGTCGAAAGCATGCGTTGCACCAAATTGGAGAGCTAGAAGTCTCTTATTTTCTAACGGGTCTACTGCAATTACACACTTAGCTCCAGAGATATTTGCGCCTTGTATAGCAGCTAGACCAACACCGCCACAGCCTATGATTACAGTTACATCATCTGGCCCAACTTTTGCAGTATTAAATACTGAACCCAGTCCCGTCATAACGCCGCAACCCAAAAGAGATGCAAAGGTACTGGGCAAGTCTTCAGGTACAGGCACACATTGTGAAACATGAACTACTATTTCTTCTGCAAACCCTGCAGCATTAAGACCATGTGTAATTTGTTCACCTGCTTTTGTTTTTATCGGACTTGTCTCGTGCAGTCTCAGTTTTCCCGTACAAGCAACGTCATGACCTCTTTTGCAAGCTAAACAATGACCACAAGTTCGAATAAGAGAAACTACTACTGAATCTCCAATATTTAAGTCTGTTTCAGTGTGGGGACCTATTTCTGCTACTTTTCCGGAGATTTCATGTCCTAAAACAACGGGATATTCAATTGCCCAACCTCCGTCAATATAAGTGATATCAGAGTGGCATATTGCGCAAGCATCGACAGTTACACGAACTTCGTCTAGTTCTGGAGATGACAATTCAATTTCTTCAATAGTTAAGTCTGAATTCGGTTCATGGCAAACAGCCGCTCTTATAAGAGTCATTGAAAATTCCTAGACATCAGCGAATAATACTTTCAACTTCCCGAAATGGAATAGTCGAAAGCAATTTTGATTTAACTAGCCAAGAATGATTTCTGAGACTTCACGCAATTCATGGGAAGTACGTGCAGCGATATTTAACATTGTTATAGGGCTATCTTCGAAAGCTTGAAGCCGGTCACGGATTCGATCAGCTGGTCCGACAAGACTGATTTCATCACAAAATTCACTGGGAACAGCTGCAATTGCTTCTTCACGCTTACCTTCTAGAAACAAATTCTGTATTTTTTTTGCTTCATTTTCGAATCCCATACGAGCCATTAATTCAGTATGAAAGTTCTTACCCTTTGCGCCCATACCACCTATATAGAGAGCGATACTCATTTTTATGGGTAGTAAACCTGCTTCAATATCATCTGTCACATTCACAATCATGTTTAGTGGTATTTCAAAGGTTTCTTTTCGATTCGAAATAACGTCACTGTAAACCTCCTGACGGTAAGGGGAATAGTAGAGAGGCAGCCACCCATCAGCTATTTCACAAGTCTGGGCTACATTTTTTGGTCCCTCAGCACCAATGAAAATAGGTATGTCTGTCCGAAGCGGATGGGTCATGATTTTAAGAGGTTTTCCGAGATCGGTTGAGTCCGGCCCTCTGTAGGGGTGTTGAAAGAATTCACCTTCATAAGAGAGGTAGTCCTCGCGCTCAAAGGCAGTCCTCAGTATTTCAACGTACTCACGAGTTCGAGCTAAGGGACGTTTAAAGGGTTGCCCATACCACCCTTCCACCACCTGAGGACCCGATACCCCTATCCCGAGAATTAATCGACCTGAAGAGAGGTGGTCCAGAGTTACAGCGTGCATTGCACAAGCGGTAGGTGTGCGAGCTGCAATTTGAACAACGCTTGTACCTAGGCGAATTTTGTCAGTTACAGCAGCTAAATGGGCTAAAGGAGAAAAAGCATCGGAACCCCAAGATTCCGACGTCCATACAGTGTCCACGCCTAACTTTTCAGCTTCCTGTGTAAGTCCAACCCAGTCTTTAGGAGGTTGGGCTGACCAATACCCCCAAATGAGTCCAAGTTTCATTCAATACCTTTCTTATTTTTCAACCAATGTATAGCTGTTTTAGATTTTTTATCATTCTGGAGCGGTTATAAGCTCTGTTGCCTTAAATGCTGCCCAAACTGTGTCACCGGTGCGAAGTTTGAGAGCCTGGAAAGCATTTTGGGTAATTTCAGCCATGAAGTTTATTCCACCTCCCAAATTCACTCGCACGTTCTGACCGGTATGGCTTATTTCCAAGATTTCTGCCTGTAGAACGTTTCTGGGGCTACCTGTAGGTTTTTCTCTGTAAAGAGCGATTGCCTTCGGCGGTATAACTATATTTACAAGACCTTTAAATGGTTCGCTTAAAATCAACTCTATTCCTTTTTCGGTTTTGGCTATGAGTCCATCTGCTAAAGCGGTGACGAAGTTGAGTTCGACAAGAGAAGCCGAATAGGCCGTCGCAGGGAAACTCTTTACTTCATTTGGACTCCCTGATTGGGTTATCCGACCATTTTCTAAAATAAGTAAATGTTCAGATAAGGAAGCTGCTTCAAGAGGGTCGTGTGTAACTAATAAAGTTGTAATTTCTTTTTGTGTTTTCAAGCAACGGTGAATAATTGTTTTACTCTTTTCATCAAGACCTGTTGAAGGTTCGTCAAGTAAAAGTATTTGAGGTTTCGACGCAATAGCTCGGGCAATCGCTATCCGTTGTGATTCACCTCCAGAGCAGCTACCTGCTTTTCGTTCTTGTAAATGCGTTAATTCAAATAAGTCAATTAATTCACGGGCTTTTTCCTTAGAAGATCTAGGGCTGAACTCGACATTCTGTCTTACAGTTAAATGATTAAATAGCACTTGGTTTTGAGGAACCCAGCCGACACTTCTATGACGCGGTTCAACAAAAGTCTTTCCTGAGTCCATTATCTTTGTGTTTATTTTTAATTGCCCTGAAGTCAGTTTTTCTAAGCCGTTTATTATTTTTAGTAATGTTGACTTGCCTGAACCGTTGGGACCAAGGATGCTCACCGTTTCATTTCGTGCGACTTCAAAGTTCACTTTCAAACTAAAGTGCTCTTGGTTTAAAGATCCATTCAAATAAAGCATTGTTATTTACTCGGTAACCATTGATCGCGGAATGGAACAAGAATCGCTAACGAAGTTACTATCATCACCAAACTGAGAGCTAAAGCAGCTTCGGGGTTAGTTTCTAATGCAAGAAAAACTGCCAGAGGTAAGGTTTGAGTTTCACCAGGTAAGTTGCCTGCAAAAGTTATTGTCGCCCCAAACTCGCCAAGTGCTCTAGCCCAAGAGAGAGCAAGTCCAGCAATTATCGAAGGGCGTATCCGGGGCATTGTTATTCTGAAAAAGATTTTTGATGGGGAAGCCCCTAGTGTTTCTGCTACTTGTTCAAAGTCTTCATTAATTGAACGAAAAGCAGATTCAACGGCAACCACAAAAAAGGGCATTGAAACAAAAACCGCTGCTAACACAGACCCAGTTGTACTGAATGGAAGAGTTACGCCGAACCAATTATTAAGCCATTTACCCAAAAAACCTTGTCTTCCAAAAGCGAACAGCAAAGCAGTTCCTCCTACTACTGGTGGAAGAACCATTGGGAGTAATACCATCGCACGGAGGAGTTTCAATAATGAAAATCTCGCTCTAGCCAAAAACCATGCAATTGGAGTACCTAATGCAAGCACTATCAGGGTGGCTGAAAAGCTTACAAGTAGTGATAGAAAGAAAGCATCTAAAACAACTTCGCTTCCCAGAAGACCTACCAAGCCAGACCAAGGCATTCTTTGCAGAAGTCCCACAAGGGGAGACAAAAGAAAGAGAATTGCAATAAGTGCAAC
Source organism: Actinomycetota bacterium (assembly GCA_002721755.1). Classification (GTDB taxonomy): domain Bacteria; phylum Actinomycetota; class Acidimicrobiia; order Acidimicrobiales; family MedAcidi-G1; genus MedAcidi-G1. Next base: position 18,843 of record PBLL01000029.1, on the reverse strand, counting down.
AAACACAACCGTTTTAGGGAGCCTATTCATGAGAAAAACCATGCTCAGAGAAAGTTTCTTTAGTTGTTTCAGAATTCAAAAAATCAGAAAAATCATCTCCCTTTTTTCCTTTTGAAGCCAAAGTATAAGACACGCAAGGACAGAGCTTTTCTTGAGGCCACGCCGCAACTACTTTCGGCTCGTTTTTAAGGTCAGTTTCATAAACTATTCCTAGATCAACTTCTGATGCAGCGACACGAGCTAAAACTCCTTTGACATTTAATTCGTAGGTATCTGCAGTGATAATTCCGAACCGTGATCTTGTCGCATCACCGCAAGGCACACCTTCAGAACAAATCGCAATAAGTTTTTCTTCTAGCTGTAAGTCTTTTGGTTCAAAACTCTTATCAGCAAAATCACGAGGCTTTATAACAACTAATGAGTTTTGAGCGAAATCTTTCAGAACGTTGTTAAATCCCAAACCGTCGAGAAGTTGAAAATCGGCTGTAATGAAAACGTCTACGGGTGCTCCATCTCTAAGTTGTGCAGCAAGATGATTTGAGCCACCAAAAATTGTTTTTGCTTTTACATTTGAAACCTTTTCATATTGTTCAACCACAACCGAAACCACTTCGGTTAGAGAAGACGCCGCATAAACGGTGATTTCTTGACCATGATTACTGCATCCCGAAAAACCAAATAGAGAAATTCCAATAGTTAGTAGAAATTTGTTCGAGTTCTTAAGGACGTTCGATAACCACATTGGTTGCCTTTACAGCGGCTACTGCTAGAGCGCCTGGTTTTAAGCCAAGTTCTTTAGCAGCTTCAGCAGAAATTAAAGAAACAACGCGATGTGGTCCCGCTTGCATTTCCACTTGAGCCATAACCCCATCAGCGACAACACGAGTGATTAAGCCAGTGAAGCGATTTCGAGCTGAAAGTGTAGCTCCGTCTTGTTCATTGGAGTCTGAAATTTCCTGAGCTAGTTTTGCAAGGTCTGTTCCATCGATAAGTCGATGTCCGCCTTCAGTTCGTTCTATCAAAAGACGACCTGAATCAGCCCAGCGTCTCACAGTATCAGTACTAACGCCAAGCAATTGTGCTGCTTCACCTATCTTAAACTTGTACATACAATAAAAAATACTAAAAAAACTTGCAAATACAACTTTATTTTCAATAAATATAAATTATGCTTTTGATATGAGTGTTAAAGTCACAAGTGGGGACTTAAAAAAACGTCTTGACGAATATGGAAATTCTGCATTTGTGGTCACAGTTGACGCAGGCTTTAAAATAAAAGTCGTTAATTCGTCGATCTTCTTGGAAGGTGCTTTTCTCATTTGTACGCCGGGGCAAGGCACTCTTAGCAACCTGAAGCACAATCGCTCGGTTACTTTAATATTTCAGCCTCACACCGAAGGTGGATTTAGCATGATTATCGATGGTGATGGCGAAGTTTTAGATCCAGAAGAAGGAACCATAAAAATATCGTTTATTAACGGAGTTCTTCATAGACCTGCATGACAGAATTTGGAAGAGCAAATTGATGTTAAAAAGTTATGAGTCAGACTTTTTTTTCTTAATTTCATCTAAGTAGGCAGCTTGTGCTTTTTGCGACTCTGGGTCGGCCATTGCGACTTCTAAACCATCTGCGTCTGACCATGATCTGGCCGTTCCTACCATTTGGGAAGTGACTGCATTCACATGTGCTTTTGTTGAGAGGATAGCGACTTTGGATTTAGATGCTATGGCTGACGCTAACGCATTTACTGATGTGTCAATTTCATCACTGGTTGCAACTTGATTTACAAAACCTGTTTTGTAAGCCTCCTCAGCATCAAATGGTCTACAAGTCATTACTAATTCTTTAGTAAGAGTGGGGCCGATTTCTCTTACCAGTCTAGGAATTCCACCCCAGGCTAAAGGAATTCCCAAGTCAACTTCTGGAATCGAAAAAATTGTATCAGCGGAAGCAATTCTAAGATCACAAGCTGCAGCAAGTACCACACCACCGCCCACAACGTGACCATGAAGACGTGCGACTGCCACAGCAGACATCTTCTCGATTGAATCTGCCATAAGTCGACCCAAATCAGCAGGTTTTCTACCTTCTGCTTTTTCCGACGAGCTTTGGTTGTTGCTTGCGAAAGCATCAATATCGAAGCCAGCACAGAATGAACTACCTGCTCCGCTAATAACAACAACGCGTAAATCAGGTTGCTGGTCGAACCAGTCAGCGGCTTCAATTATTTCTTTCATAAGAGCAGCAGATAAGGCGTTTAGACGTTCAGGTCTGTTCAGTTGCATATGAGCTGTTCTTCCATCACAAGAAACAATTAATTGTTCAAAATTTGGTTGAGTAGACATTTCAATCATTTTCTACCTCTGCGAGTAAAACTTCAACTTCAAATTCTTCTCCCTCAACAAGATTCATAGTTTCAGCTTTGGCAGCGGCAGAAACATCGTCTAAAGCCAGACGAAGGAGCTCGAGTCTTTCTGGTGTGTCAATTACCGTACAATTTTTGACTGGTGTTGCTAGCGAGCATTTTGCTTCAGTTTTTTTCTTTCGAATTTCAGCTATTGCTTGCGCAGCTACAACAGTGATTTCTTTTTGTCCGGTAGAACCGGAAAATTCGAGCAATTTTTTACTTGAAGGCCATTCTTGTTCGTGTACTGACCCCTCTTTCCACCATGACCAGACTTCTTCTGTAACAAAAGGAAGAAAAGGAGCGAAAAGTTTAAGTAATGTCTCTAGTGCCAAACGCAATGCATGTTGAGCTGAAGATGATGCTTCTCCCTCTGCTTCGTAGGCCCGTACTTTTACAAGTTCTAAATGGTTGTCTGTAAAATCCCAGAACCAAGACTCGGTTTTCTCTAATGCACGCGCATAGTCAAAATTGTCAAAAGCATCAGTGGTGTCGTTAACTAAAGAAGACAGACTCGTAAGCATTGAACAGTCCAAGGGATTGTTTATCAGATTATTGTCTATAGAAAGCGGAGCATCATCTGACCCTGAAAAGCCTAAAACAAATTTGCTCGCATTAAGAATTTTAATTGCCAATTTCCTGCCAATTTTCATTTGACCATCATCAAATGCTGTGTCTGTCCCAGGTCTTCCGTTTGCAGCCCAGTAACGCACTGCATCTGAACCGTATTCCTCTAGCAAACCGATTGGGGTGACTACATTGCCTTTTGATTTGGACATTTTTTTGCGGTCAGGATCAAGCACCCACCCGCTTAGTGTGCAATTAGCCCAGGGAGCTGAATCAGCTTCAAAGTGTGATCTAACTACAGTTGAGAAAAGCCAGGTTCTTATGATGTCATGTGCCTGAGGACGCATGTCCATTGGATAGGTCCGCTGGAATAAATCTCCGTCTTCTTCCCAGCCACAAGCAATTTGTGGAGTTAAAGATGAAGTAGCCCAGGTATCCATAACATCTGGATCTCCCGCAAAACCAAGTGGTTTTCCTCTTTGATCTTCAGAGAATTCTCTTGGTGAATCTGAAGTCGGATCTATGGGAAGGGTGTTTTCACTGGGCGTAATTGGTTCATCCCAGAGAGTTTCACCATTCTCGTCGATTGGATACCAGAGTGGAATCGGTACACCAAAAAAACGTTGTCTGCTTATCAACCAGTCTCCGTTAAGACCTTCAATCCAGTTAGTGAATCTGGTCTGCATATAGTTTGGGTGCCAGTTCATTTCGTCGCCTCTGTCAACTAGCGCGTTTGCTAGGTTCTCATCACGACCACCATTTCTTATATACCACTGACGTGATGTGACAATTTCGAGTGGTTTGTCACCCTTTTCAAAAAATTTTACTGGGTGTGTAATTGGTTCAGGTTCTCCAATTAATTTCTCTGTTTCACGGAGCATTAAAACAATTTCTTCTTGAGCGGAAAAAATTGTTTTTCCAGACAGACGTTTGAAGGCGTCAATGCCGGCTTTAGTAGAAATGCCATTTGGAGGTTCTTTTACAATTCGTCCATCACGGTTGATGATCGCTCGAACTGGCAAGTCCAGTTCACGCCACCAAGTCACATCGGTAGTATCACCAAAGGTGCAAATCATTGCAATTCCAGTACCTTTTTCAGGATCTGCAAGGTCGTGTTCACAAATAGGAACTTCTACACCAAATACTGGTGTAAAAGCTGTCGTACCAAATAAGTTTTTGTATCTTGAATCGTCCGGATGGGCTACCAGAGCAACACAAGCAGGTAGAAGCTCTGGTCGGGTAGTAGCTATATGCAAATCTTCACCACTCTCGGTGTGAAAAACAAGAGTGTGATAAGCACCCGGTCTTTCTCTGTCTTCAAGTTCGGCCTGTGCTACGGCAGTGCGGAAAGTCACATCCCAGAGTGAAGGAGCTTCAGTTTGGTATGCCTCTCCTCTTTCTAGATTTTTCAAGAAAGCACGTTGAGCCACCCTTTGACATTTTTCGTCAATGGTTGCATAGGTGAGATTCCAATCCACTGACAATCCAAGTCGACGCCAAAGAGCTTCAAAAGCTTTTTCATCTTCTGCTGTCAGAATGTGGCATAGTTCAATAAAATTTCGTCTGCTTATATCGAATTCACCGCGAGCTTTGATTGCTTTTTGGTCTCCGGCATCAGAAGGAGTTTTAAAATCGGGGTCATAAGGAAGTGAGGGATCACATCTAACTCCGAAAAAGTTTTGAACTCTTCTCTCTGTTGGAAGCCCATTGTCATCCCACCCCATAGGGTAAAAGACTTCTTTTCCAATCATTCTTTGGTAACGGGCTATTGCGTCAGTGTGAGTGTAAGAAAAAACATGCCCCACATGTAAAGAGCCTGACACCGTGGGAGGAGGAGTGTCGATAGAAAAAATTTCTTCTCTGGTTTTGTTGCGATCGAAACTATATGTTCCGTTTTCCTCCCATTTGTTGCACCAGTCATCCTCTATTCCATCTAATGATGGTTTGTTCGGGATTTTTGAAGCACGTTTTTTACTTGTCATATATCAACTTGAGACTATCTTCCTTAATTGATTAATAGAGGAATTGTTTACTCTTTCATTTGTGAGGCTATTGTCAATTGAAGAAATTTAATTGGAGGTACTTAATGGGCGACTTCTCAATGGAGTTGAACGAAGATCAAATACAACTACAGGAGTGGGTGCACCAGTTTTCTGAAGATGTAATTAGACCTGCAGCTGAAGAGTGGGATGAGCGAGAGGAATTCCCATTTCCAATAGTTGAGCAAGCTGCAGAGGTGGGTCTTTATTCGTGGGAATTCCTAGCAAATGGGATGATGGGAGACAAAACAGGCCTTACTCTGCCAGTTGCTATAGAAGAATTATTTTGGGGAGATGCAGGCATCGGAATGGCCATAATGGGTTCTGGGTTGGCTGCCGCAGGGATTGTTGCATCTGGTACACAAGAGCAGGTTTTGGAGTGGGTGCCACAGTGTTATGGGGAACCAGAAGATCTTAAAATCGGAGCTTTTTGTGCCAGTGAACCTGATGCAGGGTCAGATGTAGGGGGTTATCGTACCAGGGCGGTATACGACGAAGCAGCAGATGAATGGGTTCTTAATGGAACCAAAGCTTGGATTACAAATGGAGGTTTAGCAGATGTACATGTAGTAGTTGCAGTCGTCGAACCTGATTTGAAATCTAGAGGGCATGCATCTTTTGTCGTACCTCCAAACACGCCGGGTCTTAGTCAAGGACAGAAGTACAAGAAACATGGAATCAGGGCAAGTCATACGGCTGAAGTAGTTTTAGAAGATGTTCGAATACCAGGTTCTTGTCTTTTAGGCACAAAGGAGAAACTCGATGAAAGAATAGCGAGGGTCAAAGAAGGTAAACCAGGAAACGCTCAAGCAGCAATGCAAACTTTTGAGGCTACGCGACCTGCTGTAGCAGCTCAAGCAATAGGTGTCGCTAGAGCTGCATATGAGTATGCCCTTGAATATGCGAAGGAGAGAGAAGCATTCGGAAGACCCATAATTATGAATCAAGGCATTTCTTTCATGCTTGCAGATATGGCCACAGAGATAGACGCAGCTAGGATGCTCACTTGGCGAGCTGCATGGTTGGGAACTCACCAAGGTTTTAAGAATGCCGAGGGTTCAATGGCCAAGTTAAAAGCTGGCAGGGTTGCCACATGGGTTACAGAAAGGGCCATCCAGATTCTTGGTGGATATGGATATGTAAGAGAGTACCCGGTAGAACGCTGGCATCGAGACGCAAAAATTCATGACATTTTTGAAGGAACAGAACAGATCCAACAACTGGTTATTAGCAGAGCGATATCGGATTTAAGAATCGAGTAGTAATGGATCTAGGAATTTCTGGTCGCACGGCCCTAGTCACCGGTGCTTCAAGAGGTCTGGGTTTTTCTTGTGCAAAAGCATTGTCAAACGCAGGAGCAAAGGTTTGTATAGTTTCACGCTCAGAAGACCATCTGTTATCTGCAGTTCGGGAACTTTCAAGTGATTGTCACAGTATCGTTTCTGATCTATCTGAATCCTTCTCTATTCAAATGATGTTGAAGCAGGTAGAAGAAGAATTTGGGACAATAGACATTTTCATAGCGAATGCAGGTGGTCCACCACCGGGAAATTTTGAAGCCACTGCATTAGAAGATTTTTCAACAGCTCTTCAGTTAAATCTTTTATCGACTGTTGAAATGTGCAAAGAGCTGATACCTAAAATGGCTAATCAAGGTTGGGGACGAGTCGTAGCTGTTACCTCAATCGCAGTCAGAGAACCTATAGCTCAGTTAATTCTTTCCAATACAGCTAGATCGGGTTTGACCAGTTTTTTGAAAACAACAGCAACCGAGGTTGCAAGATCAGGGGTGACAGTTAATTCAATCCAGCCGGGTCTTCATGCTACGGAAAGACTTACCGAACTCTATGAAGATCTCAAAGGTGTAGCAGATAACGTTCCGACCGGAAAACTAGGAGATCCAGATGATTTCGGAGAAGTTGTAGCATTTCTGTGTTCAGAACAAGCTAAATTCATCACGGGCGCTGCTATTCCAGTTGATGGTGGAGCGGCAAAAGGACTTCAGTGATTTAAATGTCAAAAGAAATCAGAAATAAAGGATTTCATCATGTTGTTTATGCATGTAGGAACGGTGAAGAAACAAGACATTTTTATGAAGATTTATTAGGTATGCCACTAGTTCATACAGAGGTAAAGAATGCTCCGGATGGATTTTTTCGTCATTTGTTTTTTGACACAGGAGATGGGTCTTGCATAGCTTTTTTTGAGGTTTCAGGAGTGGGAGAGAGCCCAGATTGGAGTTCAGAAGTTTCTGTTGGTAACGGTCTTCCTGTTTGGGTAAATCATCTGGCATTTGCTTCTGATGAAAACAGAACTGAGGCAGTACGTACACGCCTGACAGAAGATGGCATAGTTCCGTTGATGGAAGTAGATCACGGATGGTGCCACTCCCTTTATTACATGGATCCAAATGGAATAATGATCGAATTCTGTAGAGACACGGGTGAATTCGGAGTTGATCCTGATACTGCCGTAAAGCGTCTAAATTCCACAGAAGACACTGATCATTCGACATTTATTAAACCCTTAGATATGGAAGGGCTAAGAGGTTTTAGCCTTTTACCTGAGTCAAAAGAAACATAGGAATTCGGATGCCTCGATTAAAACAGGTGGCTCGTTCTGATCTACACCCAGAAGCTGAAATTATTTTCCGACTAATTTTCGGGGATAGAGATCCAACGGTAGAACCCGGTACCGACACTGGGAGTCCGGGAGATTGGTGGCCAACTTTTGCCTTAGTCCCCGAAGTCTTTGACCATGCTGTTGCAGGTTTGGCTCTCTACAGATCGCCTCAACGTAAATTGGACCCACAACTTCGTGAACTTGGACAAACCCGCGTGGGTTGGGATGTAGGGAGTCGTTTTGTTTTCTCACAACATTGCAAATCTTGTAGAACTGTTGGTATAAGTGAGGAGAAAATTCAAGCGATTCCCAACTGGGAGGAATCAGAATGTTTCAATGAGATCGAAAGAGCGGTTCTTGCTTACACAGATTGTTTAGCATTGAACAATGGTTTGGTTTCCGATGAACTCTTTCAAACAATCTCAAACAGCTTGTCAGATGAAGAAATCCTCGAATTGACATACATAGTTGCGACATATGGGATGCATGGAATTATTTCCAGAGCGTTACGTCTTGAATTCGATTCTGACGAGAGTCAACCGCTCAAAGAAGTCGACGGTGATCATCAGAGTTTGAGCCAGGACCATACTGAAAAACGTATGAAAGAAATACTTGATGAGGAAAAACCTGGTGGTTGAATACGATTCCTCTTCAATCAAAAACATAATTCAAAAAGACTCAAAAGATCTTGACTCTGATGATGAGCTAGCTGGTTTTCGGTCAAAATTCGTAATCGAAGATCCAAACTTAATTTACTTAGATGGTAATTCGTTAGGACGACTCCCCATAAAAACCAAAGAGTTAGTTCAGGAAATCGTTTCGGAACAATGGGGTGACCGCCTAATCAGATCATGGAATGAAAGATGGCTAGAAGACACAAGTCGAATAGGCGACAAGATAGGGCTAGTAGTTGGAGCAAAACCAGGTGAAGTCGTAATAGCTGATTCAACATCGGTTTGTTTATATAAAGCTGCAGTTTCAGTACTTCTCTCAGATCAAGAAAGGTCGGTGATCCTAACAGATGATCAAAATTTTCCATCTGACATTCAAGCTTTGAGAGCTGCAGCTTCTGCAGTAAGTAAGGATCATGAGGTGGTTGTTTTAGAGAGCGATTCTGTCGAAGATCCAGTAGATGTGCTTCTAGAAGCAATTGATGAAACTGTAGCTTTAGTTTCATTAAGTCAGGTTTCTTACCGTTCAGGTTGGTGTTGGGATTTATCACTAATCAGTCAAAAAGCACATGAAGTGGGAGCAAAAGTTCTTTGGGATTTATCACATTCGGTAGGTGTCGTTCCGATTGATCTAAGAGGAGAGGAAATTGATTTGGCAGTTGGCTGTACATACAAGTACCTAAACGGTGGTCCAGGTGCACCTGCATTCATTTATGCATCAGAAAACTGTAAAGACTTTATAAATCCCATAGCAGGTTGGTACGGGAGTAAAAACCCTTTTGGATTTGATCCCGACTGCCAACCTGACCGAGATAATCGCAGGTTCTTGACTGGAACTCCTCCTCTTATCTCCACACTGCTTATAGAGCCGGGGGTAGATTTGGTTATTGAGGCGGGAGTGCAAAATATCCGTTCAAAGTCAGTAGCGCTTTCTGAGATGTTTTTATTCAAAGCAAGACAAGAATTGTTGCCTTTAGGATTTGAGATTGCATCGCCGCTAGAAAAAAATAACCGCGGTTCCCACGTGGCCCTATCACATAGTTCAGCATTGGCAATAGGACAAGCTTTAATAAATGAACAGTCAACAATTCCAGATGTTCGTCCACCAGATCTTGTTAGATTCGGTTTCGCTCCTTTATATACAACCTTCACAGAGATTGAAGAATGTATCAGTAGGATAAAAAATGTTTTTGAAGGAGGCGGGGTAAGCCGATGGGAGAATTCTCACCCCATTGTCCCGTAAGAAACAAAGTCTCTTAACTTTTAATTCCGAAACGTTCCAGACCGAAGCATTCGATGGCATTACCCCTCATTAGTAAGTAGATTTCATCTTCAGATAGTTCTGCTTCTGTGCAAATTTTTGTTGCCACGTCCAATGTGTTCGGGAAAGTTGTATCTGCATGAGGGAAGTCGACTTCAAAACAAATTTGGTTCATGCCAATAATGTCTCGATTCTTTAATCCGATCTCGTCATCGAAAATGCAACCCCAGATGTGGTTTGGTATGTAAGAACTTGGAGGATTTGGAAGGTCTATCCCGAAACTTGCATCCCCCCTCTCTTCCCAGATTTTGTCCATTCTTTCCACCACATATGGCATCCATCCAACTTGCCCTTCTGCATAAGCAATCTTAAGTTTCGGGAAACGAACAAAAATTCCTGAAAGTATGTAGTCGCACATGGAGCCCATAGCATTTGCAAAAGTAATAGTTGAAGAGACTGAAAACGGGGCATCAGGAGAGGTTGATGGCATCTTTGATGAAGAGCCTATATGCATGCAAATTACGGTTTCTGTCTCTTGACATGCAGTGAAAAAAGGATCCCAAAAATAGTTCTTATCGTGTATAGATGGTAATCCAAGATGATAAGGATTTTCCGAGAAAGCTACAGCAAAAGATCCTTTATTTGAACATCTCCTAACTTCTTCAGCAGCTTCGATTGGATCCCAAAGTGGTATAAGTGTAAGAGGGATTAACCGACCCTTTCCATCGCCTTCACACCATTCATCGATCATCCAGTCGTTGTAAGCCTTTACGCACAGCAAGGCCAATTCTTTGTCTTCTCTTTCAAGGAAAGTTTGACCGCAAAACCTTGGTAAAACATTGGGAAAACATATTGAAACATCAACATGATTTGCATCCATGTCGGCAAGTCTTTCTGACTGTATCCAGCTTCCAGGTCTGATTTCGTCAAAAGTAACTGGTTCGACATCAAGATTTTCGAACCCTACAGCAGCTGAAAGTTTAGGAAACGGGTAAACCAAATCGTCATATAGCCACCAGTCGCAGGGAGTTCCTTCCTCAACCCCTTTTTCGTAAGAAAAAACACCTCCTTCAAAGTTGAAGACTGCAGAATCGCGTTCAACCCTCGGGCACCTATCCGCGTATTTTGAAGGTAAGCGGCTAGTCCAAAGATCTGGAGGTTCGACTACATGATCGTCAACTGAAATTATTCGGGGGATTGTTGTCACTTATTCTCCTGATAATAAAACTAGCTTCGACAGTATCGCCGTTTTTGGGTTATTTGTCATTAGATGCAATCATAAGACAAATAGAACTGCCAGAAAAGTGACCTGACGATACGATCAGAATAAGAAAAGACAATTCTCAGGGGAAACCTTTGAGTAGAGAAGAGTAGAGAAAATGGCTATAGATAAAGCTTTAGCTGACGAACTTGTTTCAACAATAAAAGACTGGGTTGATCGTGATGTGATCCCAAATGTTGCAGAATTTGAGTTAAATGATGAGTTCCCCCAAGCGATGTTTGAACAGATGTGTGAGTTTGGTCTTTTCGGGTCCACAATCGATGAAAAGTATGGGGGACTTGGAATAGATATAACAACTTATGCCCGAATTGTTGAAGAGTTATCACGGGGTTTCATGTCACTTGCAGGGATTTTGAACACACACAAAATAGGCGTGACCATGATTGATAGATACGGAACTGAGGAGCAAAAAGAAAGATTTTTGCCACGAATGTGTGACGGTTCTTTTCGGGCAGCTTTTTCTCTTTCAGAACCCGATGCTGGAAGTGACACCGGGGCACTTCGTTGCAAAGCAGAAAAAGATGGTGATGAATGGGTAATTAATGGAACAAAGATGTGGGTTACAAATGGAACACGTGCATCTTTGGTGATGTTGTTAGCGAGAACGCCAGATGATCGAATTACTTGTTTTTTAGTTGAAAAAGAACCGGGAGAAAATTTTGAAGGCATCACAGTTTCAAAAAAAATAGACAAACTTGGTTACAAAGGTCTCGAAACAGTTGAAATGTCTTATGTGAATCATCATGTCTCGAATAACAATGTATTAGGTGGTGATGAAGGGATAGGAAATGGTAGAAGGTATGCTCTGTCCGCACTGGAGCTAGGAAGGATCAACATAGCGGCGAGAGCCGTCGGGGTGGCGCAAGCTGCTTTTGATTCAGCGATGAAGTATGCACAACAGCGTGAAACTTTCGGTCGACCTATTTTTGAGCATCAAGCTGTTCAATTCATGTTGGCTGAAATGGCAACAAAACTACAAGCAGCTCGTTTGATGACTTTTGATGCAGCACGTAGAGCGGATGCTGGTGAGAGGGTCGATATGGAAGCAGGAATGGCAAAGTTTTTTGCTTCAGAAGCAGCTTTTGAGATAGCCATGTCTTCTATGAGGATTCATGGAGGAAATGGCTATACAACTGAATTTCCAGTTGAGCGTTACCTCCGAGACACACCTTTAATGATTATTGGTGAAGGAACAAGTGAAATTCAGAAAATGGTCATCGCCCGAAAACTTCTTGAAAGGTATCCTGCCGAATGAGTAGTGAAACATTTGTTAAACCTGGTTCAGGAGGGACATCTTTCTTAGGAAATGCTGTCCCACGGCGTGAAGATCTGAGTTTGCTTCAAGGTAAAGGTGGCTATGTTGCAAATATTCCTATGGAAGGTGCTGTGTATGCACACTTTGTGAGGTCGAGTATTTCACATGGTGAAATTGTTTCAGTTGAAACCGGTGAAGCCCTGAAAATGCCAGGAGTTATTGCTGTTCACACTGCTGAAAATTTAGGCTTATCGGATAGGGAAGTCATACTGAAGGTGTACGAGTCAGGAATGACAAGACCCTACCTTGCTCGCGAAAGAGTACGTTTTGTCGGAGAGCCCATTGCGGTGGTTTTGGCTGAAAACGAATATCTGGCAGCAGATGCAGCCGAGAATATTTGGGTCGAAATAGAACCTTTAAAACCCTTAGTTGATCTTGAAAAAGCCGTCGACGGCGAAGTTTTACTTTTTCCGGGTCTGGATAGCAACATAGTTACGGAGATCCCGAAAAGAAAGGAAGTAGATTTTTCTGATTGTGAAGTAGTAGTAGAAGCAGAAATTATGAATTCCAAAGTTGCAGCTGTTTCTATTGAACCCAGAGTGACAATGGCATCTTATGAAGATGGTCGACTCACATGTTGGGCTAGCAATCAGGGGGCTCATGATTATCGTGATTCTGTTGCTGAAGCTCTTGGTATGGAAGTCAAAGATGTGAGAGTAATCATTACCGATATAGGCGGCGGTTTCGGAGTTAAAGGTCTTGCATCAGAAGAAGAAATTATCATTGCGCATTTGTCTCGGCTCCATGAGAAACCTGTTCGTTGGATGGAAAGCAGAACAGAGAATTTGACTGGTTTTGCTCATGGAAGAGCACAGAAGCAAAAAGTTAAAATGGGTGGAAATCGTAATGGAAAGATAACACACTACAGTCTTGAGGTAATTCAAGACAGCGGGGCTTATCCGAAATGGGGTGCTGTTCTTCCTGGGTCTACTTTGATGATGGCTAGTGGCGTCTATCGAATACCTAATGTTGAGTTTTCTTCACGTTCGGTTGCTACAACTACTGCTCCGGTTTGTGCGTATCGCGGGGCAGGTCGTCCTGAAGCTACTTCAGTAATTGAACGGACAGTTGACTTGTTTGCCAGAAAGATAGAAATGGATCCAGCAGAAGTAAGGAGATTGAATTTTCCTAATCGGGAAGAATTTCCATTCAGGAATTCGACAGGCACTGTTTACGACTCAGGTGATTATGAAAAAGCTTTGGACAAAGCTTTAAATGTTATCGATTATGAGGGGATTCGGAGTGAGCAAAATCGCCGACGAGATGAAAATGAAAGACTTCAATTAGGGATTGGTATCTCCACCTACGTCGAGGTTACTGCTGGTGGTGGCGGTGGTGAATATGGTTTGGTCGAATTAAAAAATGATGGAACATTTATAGCTACTACTGGAAGTACGCCTATCGGAACAGGTCATGTAACAACTTGGGCGATGTTGGTTGCAGACCGTTTGGGTGTTCCTATGGAAAAAGTTGAGATAGTTTATGGTGACACAGATAAGGTCCCATCTGGTGAGATGACAGGAGGGTCAAGATCAGTTCAAGTTTCCGGATCCTCAATGGTGGATGCTTCTGAAAAATTAGTTGAGTCGGCGCGCAAAGCAGCCGCAGATCTATTAGAAGCGTCAGAAGACGACATTGTCCTCAATAAAGAATCAGGAGATTTCCATGTCGTGGGTACGCCTACGGTTTCAATTTCTTGGGAAGAACTAGCATCTAGCACATCTGTTGATCAAAAGCAGTTGATTGGAGCATCTGATTTCTCACAAGAAGGAGCAACATTTCCATTTGGCGCTCACATAGTAATCGCAGAAGTTGATATTGAAACTGGAGCTACAACAATTCAGAGAGTTATTGCAGTTGATGATGCAGGCAAGATAGTCAATCCTTTACTGGCAACCGGGCAAGTTCATGGTGGATTAGCACAAGGAGTAGCTCAGGCCCTATTGGAAGAAATTTCATACGACAGTGAAGGTAACCCTCAAACATCAAATCTCATGGATTACACGGCAATATCAGCTATGGAGTTGCCAAGTTTCGAACGAATATCTATGGAAACTCCTACTCCGCTAAATCCAATAGGTGCAAAAGGTATTGGAGAGTCAGGAACGATTGGTTCAACTGCAGCAGTTCAGAACGCAGTAATTGACGCAATTTCATACCTTGGTATTGATCACCTTGATATGCCTTTAACTCCTCAGAGAATCTGGGCTGCTATTTCTAGTAGATCAGCTTGAGTTGGTTCAGAAAGCCATGAAAGAAAAAAATCCATATCTGGCGGAAAGATTGCAAGATTTTGGTACGACTATTTTTGCTGAAATGTCAGCTCTTGCAGTTAGTACTAATTCAATAAACTTAGGTCAAGGATTTCCCGACACTGATGGACCAAAACAAGTCGCTGAAGCGGCAATAAAGGCGATCAGAGACGGGCACAATCAATATCCACCCGGATTAGGAATTGAAACTCTACGTATTGCTGTTTCAGATCACCAAAAGCGTTTTTATGGAATAGAAACTGATCCTGATACAGAAGTTCTGATTACAGCAGGAGCTTCTGAAGCTCTAGCAGCATCTCTAATTGCCTTGGTTGAGCCAGGTCAAGAAGTAATAACTTTTGAACCCTATTTTGATGTTTATGCCGCAGCTATTGCAATGGCGGGTGGCACACGTCGAGTTGTTACTCTTCAAACTCCAGACTATTCGTTCGACTATGAAGATCTTAAAGCTAAAGTTAACTCAAACACCAGACTAATCTTGCTCAATTCCCCGCATAATCCAACAGGGAAAGTTTTTAACCGCCAAGAACTCGTACAAATAGCGGAACTGGCTGTAGAGAAAGACATTCTTGTGATAACCGATGAAGTCTATGAACATTTAGTTTTCGATGGACAATCTCACATACCTATTTCTACGCTGCCGGACATGGCGGAAAGAACTTTAACGATTTCGTCAGCAGCTAAGACTTTTGGCTTCACTGGATGGAAAATTGGTTGGGCGCATGGCCCTTCTGAACTTTTGTCAGCCGTTCGAACTGCGAAACAGTTTTTAACTTATGTGAATGGAGCACCTTTTCAGCATGCAATAGCGGAAGCCTTGCAACTCGAAGATGATTACTACAACGGGCTCTCGCTTGACATGGAAAATAAACGTGACATTCTCTGCAATGGTTTGGAGGAAGCTGGTTTTGAAGATTTTAACCCTTCCGGAACATATTATGCAACTGTTGATATAAGACCCCTTGGGGAAGAAAGCGGAATTGAATTCTGTTGGGATTTACCAAATCGTTGTGGGGTGGTTGCAGTTCCAAATGAAGTGTTCTATGACAATAAGACCATAGGGAGACCACTGGTTAGATTTGCTTATTGCAAAAAACCTGAAGTATTAAAACACGCAGTTGAAAAACTTGTGTCTTTGAAAGAAGCCAAAAAATGAGAATAGCAGCGATACAACATGACTTGGTTTGGGAGAACCCTTCAGCGAATTTTTATAATCTGGCTCCGATGATTTCTAAAGCTTCAGACAGTGGAGCAAATTTGGTAGTGCTTTCGGAGATGTTCTCGACAGGTTTCTCCATGGCTTCTGAGAAAATTGCCGAAAAACAAGAAGGAGAAAGTGAGTCTTTTCTTGCTGAACAGGCAAAAATCCATAATGTTTGGATAGCTGCTTCTGTTCCAATAAAAGATAGTGAAAATGAACTTCCTGTAAATCGACTTATAGTGAGAGGCCCTAGGGGTGAGAGCCACAAGTATGACAAACTTTTCCCATTTACTTTTGCTGGCGAACACGAGAACTACCGTGCTGGAAATCAGCTTGTAACAATAGAGCTCTTAGGAATCCGAACTAGCTTATTCATTTGCTACGACCTTAGATTTGCAGATGTTTTTTGGGAGTTGGCCCCAGATACAGATTTGTATTTGGTTGTAGCCAATTGGCCATCAACTAGAAGGGAACACTGGAAGTCATTACTCCGCTCTCGAGCTATAGAGAATCAAGCGTATGTTGTTGGTGTTAACAGAGTAGGTCAGGGCGATGGTTTGTTATATCAAGGGGACTCAGCGATCATTGACCCTCTAGGGGAAGTATTGCAGGAAGCCAGTTCTGGAGGTGAGGAAATTCTGATAGCAGATATTGAAGCAGAGAGAGTTTCTGAAGTAAGAGATGCTTTTCCTTTCATGAATGATCGACGCAAATAGACATGAAAAGTCCACAGGTCTTAAATCGCGTCATGGAGTTAGTCGAACCTGAGTTAGTTAATTCGGTAAAAAAACTGTCTGATGAGTTATTACCTGTAATTGAATACCATTTTGGATGGAAAACAATAAAAGGAATCGAAGCTCCTGAAGATACAGGAAAGAGATTGCGTCCTTCACTAGCAGTTCTATCAGCTGAAGCAGTTGGAAGAGATTTAGAAGTTGCTATTCCTGGGGCAGTTGCCGTAGAACTAATTCACAATTTTTCACTTATCCATGACGACATAATAGATGGCGATAAAGAACGTAGACACAGACCAAGTGCCTGGACTGCTTTCAGCATCGAAGATGCTTTAATAGCAGGAGATGCCTTGCACACTCTTGCTTTTCAGGTCCTCTTAGAAGAAAATACCCCAGAAAGTGTTCAAGCAGCCAGGCGTTTAGTGGATGCCACAACGACGATGATTTCAGGACAGGCTGCTGATATGACATTTGACGACTTACCAACAGTCAGTTTCGAAGAGTGTTTGAAAATGGAAGCGGCAAAAACTGGGGCCTTGCTGGGTTACTCGTCTTCCGTAGGTGCAATTTTAAGCGGGGCAGATGAAAAAACCTGTAACGCTCTTGAGGTTTTTGGTTATGAACTAGGACTCGCTTACCAAGCCGTTGATGACGTGTTAGGCATTTGGGGAGACCCAAAAATAACAGGTAAACCAGCTGGAAATGATCTTAGGGAAAAGAAAAAGTCCATGCCGGTTTCTATTGTTCTTTCAGCAAATAATTCAGACTCAGAAAAACTTCTTGAGATTTTTAGCACCAAAGAGGATCTAGATGAAGAGGAAATAGTTAGGGCTTCCGCACTGATAGAAAATGCCGGAGGGCGTGAAGCTACTCTTGAGGAAGCAGATAAACATCTCAAAAGAGCAATTGAATTTCTTAATAACGCAGATATCAGAAAAGAAACATTTTGTGAATTGGAAGAAATTGCTCACTTTGTTGTGAATAGGGACTCATAACATCAGTTTTAAATCGGACGAGAAAGTTTTCGCCTCTCATTTT
Organism: Actinomycetota bacterium; assembly: GCA_002721755.1. Classification (GTDB taxonomy): domain Bacteria; phylum Actinomycetota; class Acidimicrobiia; order Acidimicrobiales; family MedAcidi-G1; genus MedAcidi-G1. The sequence continues at coordinate 1,435 of PBLL01000029.1, read as the reverse complement.
CCACATCTTCAAAAACCCAACAACTCGTTACGTGGTCGTTTACCATTCCCACGGCCTGCATGAACGCATAGATGGTTGTAGGACCAACAAAACTCCAACCCTTTTTTTTCAATTCAGAACTTAACTTTTTTGAATCATCGGTTTGAGAAGGAACGGAGTTAACATTTTTGTACCTTTTTGAAGACGGTTCAAAAGACCAAAGAAAATTTGCAAGTGACCCATATTGGTCGATCATTTTTAAAGCACACTGAGCATTGTTTACAGTGGACAAAATTTTTGCCCTGTTTCGAACTATTTGAACGTTATCCATCAAGGATTCGACCTTTTTTTGGTCAAATTCAGCAACTCTTGAAGGTTCAAAAGTTTCAAAAGCAGATCGGAAAGATTCTCTTTTTCGCAATATTGTCAGCCATGATAAACCTGCTTGAAACCCTTCGAGACAGATTCTTTCGAATAGGGCACTATCGCCGGTTACTGGGCGACCCCATTCATTGTCATGGTAGGCCTTATAGTCTTTGTGTTGACCCACCCAATTGCATCGAATGACACTTTCAGTTTCTGATCTTTTCGTGTGCAAAGACTTATACAGCTCCTATAGGAATCCCATCGACAATCTGATCCAAATATTCAGACATTCCCCATCCAGTCATGCCATCACACTCATAGAGCGTGAGGCCTTCTGTTATTCGCGTAAGGAGTTGTTCGCCATCTGGAGTGGTTCTTTGATTTCTGAGTGGTATTAGAGATTCAACTTCACCTTTAATTTCATAATCTCTATGGTCTGTTGATATCCGAGCTATTAGGGATTTCTGGTACCAATCATCATCCCAAATGGAATCAATTTCCACACTCCTGATCAAATGGTAAGTGTCGTCGTGAAGAACCATTCCTCCGCTCGAGGCTGTTATGCCATCCTTGCTGATCAATGAGATCATCATCGCGAAATTATCACTGAAAGCCATTGGTAACCAGCGGTACCAGGCAATTGCCTGCCAATACCGAGCACCCCATGATTTATCTCGTAGACCTAAACCACTTAATTCAAAACGTTCATCTCCAACTTCTATAGTCCCTTTTCCGGATACGTGTTGTTCATAGTGGGCTTTTGAAAAAGATTCCTCCATTTTTTGAGTAGGTTCTTTTCCTGTCGATTTTTCCACTGGACGTCCGCCAAACATTGGTGAAATTCCATTGAATGTGAGCTCGACTTTCGTATCGACCATAGGATTCTCAGTAAAAGCTTTTTTAGGTTCAGCCATGTCCTTTGGTTTGTCTAAGACGCACACTTTCCCTTTGTAAGAAAGTTTTAACTCTTTAAAAGGTTCAACTACTTCGAAACGCATACCGCCAGCATCAAAAACATCGTTTGTTTGAATTTCTGGTTTTTTATAAATGAAACCAACACGCCCATCGGGCAGATAGATACAACATGTCA
>PBLL01000028.1 GCA_002721755.1 Actinomycetota bacterium | reverse complement strand
TTATAGCGGTGGGGTCACACCCGTTTCCATTCCGAACACGGAAGTTAAGCCCACCAGCGCCGATGGTACTTGGGACGTGGGTCCCTGGGAGAGTAGGACGCTGCCGGATTAATAACGCTGAGGGCGGGGCTGAAAAGTCCCGCCCCGTGCGCGTCTTATATGCCACACATAGAGGTATGGTTTCCCAATGGGAAAGCCAAAGGGTAATCATAGAAAAGATAAACCTTTTGGTAGTGAGAGTAGAGACAAAAGAGGTTCTTCTAAGTCGGATCGAGGAAAAAAAGAGTCTGATCCCATAGATGTTCCAAAAGACTGGGGCAGTGTGGCGAGACACGGAGCCGGAAAGCTTAAAAGAGAAGAACTAGAAGATAAAGCAGAGAGAGATCAGAAAACTTCATTTAGAATCCCTGCGGAGGAATCGAAAAAAACTGAGTCATTAGATCGTTTAAGAAGTGAGGCCGCAGATGCAATTTCTCGAGCGAAGAAAAAACAGAAAAATGGCCAGCACAGAAGTAAAAAGAAGCGAATTCCCACACCAGATACTCCAAATCAATTGCCAGATGCAAAAAGAACGCTTCGAAAAATTTTGGGTGACAAAAGAGGAGCTCGTGCGGTTTCAATATTAGAAGACGCGGCTAGAAAGTTCGAAGACGAAAAATTTTCCGAAGCTCAGAAAAATTTGAAATCACTAGATGATAAAACTTTACAAGTCGCCGAAGTCGTTGAATTGTTTGGTTTGGTTAGTTACCGCTTAGGTAAATGGGAAGAAGCTGCAAATCATCTCGAATCTTTTCGTTCAATAACGGGAAGCACGGAACAACATCCGGTTTTGGCGGATTGCTACAGAGCGCAAAAGAATTTCGCAGAAGTTGAAATTCTTTGGGATGAATTAAGAAAGGCTTCACCTAGTGCGGCACTTGTAACAGAAGGTCGTTTGGTCATGGCTGGTTCATTAGACGATCAAGGCAGAACTTCAGATGCAGTTCGAATACTTGAAAAAGGTTGGAAAGTCCCCAGACACCCCAAGGATCATCATTTAAGACGGGCTTACGCTTTAGGAGATTTATATGAAAAATCAGGAGCCCTACCTAGAGCACGAGAATTGTTTATATGGATCCGCAGAAATTCACCCAAATTTGCTGATGTCAGTGAACGTGTTAGAGACTTAAGTTAATTAACTAAAGTTAAAAAAAGTTCATCTCTTAGCGTCAAAGCGCCTAAGGTTAGATTGTGGCATCATACTTCTAATATTTGAGAGGATTACAGAATGGATGTTCAAAAAATTCTTGGTGACGAGGCTAGTTATTTGTTGGAGCATTCGTCGAAGGCTATACCCGCAGAACTTTTAACTAGTCCAGGACCTGATTTCGTAACTGAAATTTTTAGTCAAACTGATAGGAATCCACAGGTCATGAGGAACTATCAGTCGCTTCTTGATCATGGCCGATTAGCGGGTACCGGGTACGTGTCTATTTTGCCGGTAGATCAGGGTATAGAACATTCTGCAGCAGCTTCTTTTGCTCCGAACCCTGATTATTTCGACCCCAAAAATATAGTGGAATTGGCGATAGAAGGCGGATGTAATGCTGTAGCCACCACCTTTGGAGTTCTGGGTTCTGTTTCAAGAAAATATGCACACCGGATTCCCTTCATTGTGAAGTTGAATCACAACGAATTGCTTACTTTGCCTAACAAATTTGATCAGGTCATGTACGGGACTGTCGAACAGGCTTATGACCTAGGAGCAGCAGGAGTTGGAGCGACCATCTACTTTGGTTCAGAAGAGTCGACAAGACAGATTGTTGAAGTCAGTGAAGCTTTTTCTCTGGCTCACCAGTTGGGTATGTTCACCGTTCTCTGGTGTTATTTGAGGAATTCTGGATTCAATAAAGACGGCACTGACTACCACACAGCAGCTGATCTCACAGGGCAAGCAAATCATTTAGGAGTCACAATTGAAGCAGACGTGATTAAGCAGAAGCTTCCCGAAGTCAACGGAGGGTTTAACGCCATTGAAGGGTATGGGAAAACCCATACCCTTGTTTACGAAGAACTAACGACAGACCATCCAATAGATTTATGTAGATGGCAGGTAGCTAATTGCTATATGGGAAGAATTGGTTTAATTAATAGTGGTGGTGCGTCTTCAGGTGACAGTGATTTGCAAGAAGCTGTAAAGACGGCGGTTATCAATAAGCGTGCAGGTGGTATGGGTTTGATAAGTGGTAGAAAAGCTTTTCAACGTCCGATTGGTGAAGGCGTTGAACTTCTGAATGCAATTCAGGACGTTTACTTGGATGATTCCGTTTCGATAGCTTGATGTGTAAATTATTTTTCGTGTTCGTTGATACTTTCTAAATGGTCATAGCTAAGCTCTTAATGATTGGTTAGTGTTCATATTGACTAGTTGCATATCTAAGTGAATTAATTAAGGATAATAAGTGACCACGTTTTCAATTTTGGATGTCGAGATCCAAGAAATAGAAGGTGCTAAAACTCTTTTTGGGGATTCTCTAACAACATTTCCAATGGCAATGGTGATTCTTGATCCGTACACACTTGAGAGTTCGTGGATACTCGACACTGCAGATCGGATATTAAGCCATTTTCAAGGAGCGGATGTGAGGGTAGCTCTTGTTGTAGCTGGCTCTGATCCAGAAGGTGCAGCCAGTTTTCTAGGGCCTCTACCTGACAGGATTCTTACTTTTGTCGACAGGGAAAGAAAATTGGTTAAAGAACTGTCTGTCAAGTCGTTGCCTTCGTTTGCCGTTGTTCGTCAAGATGGATCAGTGCTTGGAATTGCCGAAGGTTGGAATCCGACTGAGTGGAGAGAACTGGCTGACAATTTAGCTGAGATGACTAGTTGGTCACGTCCTGAAGTGCCTTCTTCAGAAGATCCAGCTGCATATCAAGGAACTCCTGCACGTGGTACCGTAAGTCAGGTGATACCAACTGATGCTGAGCTAGTAGAAAAAGTCATTATTAGATTTGCCGGTGATTCAGGTGATGGAATGCAATTAACCGGTGACAGATTTACCAATGCGAGCGCACTTGCTGGAAATGACTTGGCAACTCTTCCGGAGTTCCCAGCAGAGATTAGGGCACCAGCTGGAACATTAGCTGGAGTTTCAGCTTTTCAGGTCCAGATATCAGATCATGATATAACCACTCCCGGAGATGCTCCGGCGGTTCTAGTTGCCATGAATCCGGCAGCTTTGAAATCAGATCTTCATTTGTTGGTAAATGGTGGAACAGTCATCGTTAATGAAAATACTTTTGAAGAAAGGAATCTAGAAAAGGCCGGATATAGCCAAAATCCTCTAAATGAGGGTTCTGAGCTTGATGGATATCGTGTTATCAAAGTTCCAATGACTGAATTGACCAAAGAGGTCTGTAAAGACTTGGGCGTTAAACCTAGAGATGCAGACCGATCAAAGAATTTTTTCGCCTTAGGGCTCGTTTCATGGATGTACAGTAGGCCTGTAGAACCAACTGTGGAATGGATAGAAGAAAAATTCGCGGGCAAAGACTTAGTTATTGCAGCAAATAAAGCAGCATTCCAAGCTGGGCATGCTTTTGGGGAAACTGCTGAACTGGGAGATCAGCGGGTGGCAATTAAAGCGGCTCCACTCCCATCCGGAACTTACACAAGTATTACTGGCAACACTGCTTTGTCGTGGGGTTTAATTGCGGCAAGTCACCTTTCGGACCGTCCTTTGTTCTTAGGCACTTATCCGATTACACCTGCTTCAGATATTCTTCACGAGTTGGTGCGCCATAAGAGACATGGTGTCATGACCTTTCAAGCAGAAGATGAGATAGCTGCCATAGGTTCTGCGCTTGGCGCCGCTTATGGAGGTTATTTAGGAGTTACTACCACAAGTGGTCCAGGAGTTGCGCTGAAGTCCGAGACTCTGGGTTTGGCAGTTTCTCTTGAACTTCCACTTATTGTCGTTGACGTCCAACGTGGCGGTCCTTCGACAGGTTTGCCTACAAAAACTGAAGCTTCAGATCTTATGCTCGCTATGTATGGAAGACATGGTGAGGCTCCACTTCCTATCGTTTCCGCTAGCACACCATCAGATTGTTTCGATACAGCAATTGAAGCAGCGAGAATAGCGTTAACGCACCGGACGCCAGTTATTCTCCTGACCGATGGTTATCTGGCTAATAGTTCAGAACCATGGCTGTTGCCTGACCCATCGTCACTACCGGAGATAAATGTCGAATTTGCAACTGAATTTAACCAAACGAACGAAGATGGAGACGGTGTTTTCTGGCCGTATATGCGAGATGAGAATCTAGCTCGAGATTGGGCTTTACCAGGGACACCAGATTTGATGCACAGAATTGGTGGAATCGAAAAAGAAGATGGTTCAGGAAACATAAGTTATGATCCAGACAACCACGGGTACATGGTTGATCTCAGACAGGAACGCGTTCAAAAAGTTCAGGTACCTGACCTCGAAGTTGACGGGTCGCAAGACTATGAGCTTTTGGTGGTTGGTTGGGGTTCAACCTGGGGTTCCATAAAAGGTGCTATAGGTCGGGCATGCAAAGACGGTTACAAGGTTGGACACGTGCATTTGAGACATTTGAACCCGCTTCCAAACAATCTCGGAGAACTTTTGTCCAAAGCCGAAAAGGTTTTGGTTCCTGAGATGAATCTTGGACAATTAAGTAAAATAATCAGAGCAGAGTACCTAGTAGATGCAAAATCTGTTACAAAAGTAAAAGGTGTGCCTTTTACAGCGGCAGAACTTGATCTTGTACTTCGGGAGACATTAGATGGCTAATACCAAAACAGATTCGAGCCAAACCACAAAAGCTGATTGGACGAGCGATCAAGAGGTTAGATGGTGCCCCGGTTGTGGTGACTATTCAATTCTTACAGCGCTTCAGCTTCTGATGCCAGAACTTGGAGTGGAAAGAGAAAAAACAGTATTTGTTTCCGGAATAGGTTGTGCAGCGCGTTTCCCCTATTACATGAACACTTACGGAATGCACAGTATTCATGGACGTGCTCCTGCAATAGCAACTGGACTGGCATTAGCAAGACCCGATTTGGATGTATGGGTAGTAGGTGGAGACGGAGACATGCTTTCGATCGGCGGAAACCATTTAGTTCATGCTTTAAGAAGGAATGTAAATATAAATATCCTGCTTTTCAACAATCAAATATACGGTCTTACCAAAGGTCAATTTTCTCCCACTAGTGAAGTAGGAAAGGTAACAAAGTCGTCCCCTATTGGGTTAGTAGCAAAACCGTTAAACCCTTTAAGTGTAGCTTTGGGATCTGAAGCAACTTTTGTTGCACGAACACACGATATGGACAGAGCACACATGCAAGAAATGTTCAGAAGGGCACATCAACACAAAGGTGCTTCTTTTGTGGAAGTTTTACAGAATTGCAACGTATTCAACGATGGCGCTTTCGATGCCATAACGAAAAAAGATGCCCGTGATGACATGTTGATTAATTTGGATCACGGTGAACCAATTCTTTTTGGAAGTGAAAAACAGTTTGGAGTTATGGCGGACGATGGCGAAGTTTCCATAGTCAATGTTGATGAAGTTGGTCAGGAATCTATTTTGGTGCATGACGAGAACAGAGAAGACCCTTCAAGGGCTTTTGCTTTGTCACGCCTCAGTGAAACTCCCGATACACCAACTCCTATGGGTGTCTTTAGGGCAGTTGAACGTGATGAGTATGCAGTTTCACTTAAAGCTCAGATTGACGGAGTGGTCAAAGACCAAGGACGAGCTGATTTGAACGAACTGTTGCATTCCTTGCCCACTTGGGAGGTCTAAATCCTTAGTTGTAAAGGGTTTACTTATGACTTGGGCTCTTGATCTCGACGGAGTTGTTTGGCTTGGAAATCAGGTCATACCAGGAGCAGAGGAAGCAATTAGGCGGATCAGAACAGAAGGTGAACAAGTTTTCTTCGTTACCAATAATTCTGGACGTACTGTTTCTGAGGTAGAGGAAAAACTTAACTCATTCAATATTGATCCTGATGGTGGCGTGATTACATCTGCTATGGCTGCAGCTACTTTACTGAGCCCAGAAGAGACAGTTTTAACTCTTTGTGGGAAAGGAGCGATTGAAGAAATGGAAAAAGTAGGTGTAAGAACTGTCCAAGAAGGGAAAGCAGATTCAGTGGTAGTTGGGTTTCATGAAGATTTTAATTATTGGAAACTAACAGCGGCTCTTCAAGCTGTTGATGGAGGAGCAAGATTGCTAGCCACCAACGATGACTTAACCTACCCTTCACATGATGGGATAAGACCCGGTGCTGGTTCGATACTCGCATCACTTGTAGCGGCAACTGGAGTGACTCCGTTGATAGCGGGAAAACCATATCAACCGATGTGTGATTTACTCAACGAATTAGGTGGTGCTGATGGGATAATGGTGGGTGATCGACCGGATACTGACGGAAGGTTCGCTAAGAACATGGGTTGGGAATTTGGGTTGGTTCTAAGTGGTGTCACAAAGGTTTCAGACCTTCCAGTTGACCCACCTCATGATAAATTAGCTGACGATTTACCAGATTTAGTAGAGCAAATTTTTTCCACATGACTCGTCGAAGACTTGATCTCGAAATGGTGAGAAGAGGTTTGGTAGAGTCTCGGGAAATAGCACAGTCTCTTATCGCATCGGGCAAGGTAACCGTGGCAGGGGCACCTGCCTTGAAGCCATCCAGACTTGTTGAGCCCAGTCAGCCGTTAAAAATCATCGATCCTCGACCAAGGTATGTGAGCAGAGCAGGCGGAAAACTAGAGGCTGCTTTAGAGAATTTCAAAGTTGATATTACGTCAAAAAGATGTATCGATATAGGAGCCAGTACAGGTGGTTTCACAGATTGCCTTTTGCAACATGAAGCTCATTCAGTTTTAGCTGTAGATGTTGGCAAGGGACAGATTCACGAACGTATAGTTGCTGATTCAAGGGTTGAGGTTCTCGAACAGACCGACGTTAGATCACTTGAACCAGAAAAAGTGGGTGCTCCATTTGACATTTTGACAGCCGATTTAGCGTTTATTTCATTGCGTGCAGTCATGAGCGAACTTTTTTCTCTGGTCAAAAAGGGAAGCGACATGCTGCTTTTGGTAAAACCGCAGTTTGAAGCAGGAAAGAAAGAGGCAGATGCAGGTAGAGGAGTGATTCGTGATCCTGAAGTATGGAAAGAGGTTCTTGAGAGAGTTAAGGATTCAATTAATTCTCATAATGCTGCAATAATTGAATGTATGCCATCACCAATAAAAGGTTCAGAAGGTAACGTTGAATTCTTTTTGCACGTAGTGCCACATACAACACAGGGAGAAATTGAAATCTCGAAATCGGTTTCTTTAGCGATTGATAGGAGTCGAGATTAATGTCAAAAGTTGGACTTTATGTCCACGAATTTCGACCCGAAGCGATAGCTAATTCAGTTGAATTGGCTCAACTTCTTGAAGAAAAAGGTCACAGTGTAAGGCAGTCAAACGAATTAAAAGAAGACCCTTCACAATTTGTTGATGATCTCGATCTACTTGTGAGTATGGGAGGAGATGGTTCCATACTTAGAGCAATAAATCTTCTAGACGGTCGCCCAACTCCTGTTCTAGGAATAAATTTTGGTCAACTCGGATACCTAACTGCTGCTGAACCTTCCGAGGCTTTTGACTCAGTTATCAGAACGCTTGAAGGAGATTACGATCTTGAAGAAAGGATGATGCTCAAGGTCGTAGTTGAGAGAAAAAAAGCAGAATCATTATTAGAAGATCATGCTTTGAATGAAGTAGTGGTTGAAAGAACAGCTGTAAGCCAGACAGTTCGAATGAATGTGTCCATGGATGGTTCTTTTTTTACTTCCTATGCAGCTGATGGTTTAATCATTTCTACGCCCACTGGGTCGACGGCTTACGCGTTCTCAGCACGTGGTCCGATTGTGGATGCGAGTCATCATTCGATCCAATTGACTCCTGTGTCACCACATATGCTGTTTGACAGAACATTGGTTCTAACTCCATCTACAGAATTGGATTTACAAGTTCTGGGGGACCGAACGGCTACTTGCACTGCTGATGGTAGAGAACTGAGTATTCTGGAAAAAGATGACCGTGTGATTTGTACGCGTTCAGACCGGATAGCGAGACTTGTCACATTTGGAAAGCGCGATTTTTTGGATCCTCTTAAAACCAAGTTCGGTTTAGAGGACAGATAGCAAAAAAACCACTAATTGGAATTCTGCAAGCAGGAAAGCGATTTTGCCTGTAAGGTGAACTTCCGTGACGAAACACATCTTCGTGACGGGAGGAGTTGCAAGCGGACTCGGAAAAGGGCTTACCGCAGCGTCTCTCGGAAGACTTTTGAAACAGCGTGGTTTAAAGGTAGTTATCCAGAAACTCGACCCTTATATAAACGTTGATCCTGGAACAATGAACCCATTTGAACATGGGGAAGTCTTTGTCACAGATGACGGTGGCGAAACAGATCTTGATTTAGGACACTATGAGAGATTTATCGATGAGAATCTGACAACAGAATCGAACGCTACAACGGGATCAATTTATTCTTCGGTAATAGCAGCCGAAAGGCAAGGCGAGTATCTAGGAAAAACCGTTCAGGTCATTCCTCACATAACCGATGAAATTAAAAGACGAATAAGGGTGTTAGCGACCGAAGATACCGACATTCTGATAACAGAGATTGGTGGAACTGTAGGTGATATAGAGATACTGCCTTTTTTGGAGGCGATTAGACGGTTCCGACTCGATGTAGGAGAACGAAATGTGTGTTATGTGCATGTGACTCTTGTGCCGTTCATAGGACCATCTGCTGAACATAAAACCAAGCCGACTCAACACTCAGTAACAGCTTTACGCTCCGCCGGTATTCAACCGCATGCAATTGTCTGTCGCAGTGACGAACCAATTAGTGATGACTTGGAGAGAAAAATATCACTTCTCTCCAACGTGCCCTTTGAAGGAGTTGTAAACGCTCCTGATGCAAACAGCCTTTATGAGATACCTTTATTGCTTCATGAAGAAGGTTTGGATGACTACATTTGCAACTCATTAGATTTGGACCATCCAGAACCTGATCTTGAGGATTGGCGTGCACTAGTTGACCGTGTGATTTCAGCAACTGCGAGTGTCAAAATCGGACTAATAGGAAAATATGTAAGCCTAGTAGACGCCTATTTGTCTGTCGTGGAAGCTTTGAACCATGCTGGCGCACACCATGGAGTTCAAGTGGAAATTGATTGGATTCAAGCTGAAGAGGTCGAAGGAATGCTCGGAGAAGGAAGACTTAAAGATCTCGATGGGATAGTAATTCCGGGAGGTTTTGGAGAGAGAGGAATTGAAGGAAAAATTGCAGCTGCAGGTTTTGCCAGACTAAATGAAATTCCTTGTCTTGGATTGTGTTTAGGTTTGCAATGTATGACTATAGATTTCGCAAGAAATGTTTTAAACCTTGAGAGGGCTCATTCAAGCGAGTTTGACCCTACCACGCCACACCCTGTAATCGATCTGATGGAATCCCAACGTGACGTAACAGAAAAGGGTGGAACAATGCGTTTGGGAGCTTATGTGGCACAACTAAAACCAGAGTCTCAAGTTTCAAAAATATACGGCGAAGATGTTGTTTCTGAAAGGCATAGACACAGATATGAGTTCAACTCTCGATACAGGCAAAAATTCGAAGAAACAGATTTTATTTGCTCGGGAGAATCACCTGATGGTCGTCTGGTTGAGTTCATCGAGTTAAAAGGTCATCCTTTCTGGGTGGCGACACAAGCTCATCCAGAGTTCAAAAGCAGACCGGATAGACCTGCACCTTTGTTTAGGACATTTGTGGAAGCAGCTTTGCATCGCGCCCAGGGACGCAATCCGCAGTTATTGCAGATGGAAGAAGAATTTTCTAATTAATGAACCTTGAATATCGAGAAGGATTTAAAAAGGTTTCTGAGAAACTAATTCATAATGAAGACTGGTTTTCCTTCGTCTCAGCTGAATTTGAAGGTCCACAAGGTGAAATAATCGATAGATACATTTTCCATCATCCAGGTGCTGTCGCAGTAGTGCCAATAGAAGATCGCAACATAGTTTTAGTCCGACAGTTCCGACCGGCGCTTGAAATGGAAATGTTAGAAATCCCTGCCGGCAAATTAGATGTAGAAGGAGAAGAACCCGAAGCAGCAGCGAGGCGAGAACTAATCGAAGAAGCAGGACTTGATGCTGAAAGACTTGAAGAATTATGCAGTTTTCATAATTCAGCAGGTTTTTCAGATGAAAAGACTGTCATATATCTAGCCACTGAAATGAAAAAAGTTGAAAAAATAGCAGCAAGCATTGAAGAGCAGTACATGACAACAGAAAAGGTTCCGTTAGAAAATGTGCACGAATTAATTACTTCCGGTCGTATAACTGATGCAAAAACAATAATTGGCATCTATTCAGCACTACAGCGAATAGGTGAATGAATTGAAATTTTTTCAAAACATTGCTCATCTAAATAAAAGGTTTTGGGTTTCTTTAAACCCTGAACAATTACCGGAAGAAGATCTTGACTGGGTCCGTTTTCAACTTTCAGAAAACGAGTTCGCATACTGGGAACGACTTCCCTTAGCTGATCAAAGCCATTCATTTCAGGTAGCTAAACAAACACAATCATTAATAGGGGGTCAAGAAAAATCCTTCATAGCAGCCGCTCTCTTGCACGACATAGGAAAACTGGAAAGCGGATTCGGTACTTTTGGAAGAGTTTTTGCGACAGTATTTTGCTTCTTTTACCCACCGACAAGAATGGAAAAATGGCAAGAACGAGACAAAGGTTTACGTAGGCGTTTGGTCGATTACTCAAACCACCCATCTATTGGGGCGAAGTTATTAAACGACTTAGACAGCCAACAAGAAACAATTGCTTGGGTTTTAGAACATCACTCGGAGAAAGAAAACTGGGTTACACCGAAAGAAATAGGAGAAGCTTTGTCCAGTGCAGATAACGACTGACATCTAGTTGTGGCTAAACAGGCCAATATTATTTCTAGCTCTAGACAATGTCGCAGAAGCAATCTCTCTAGCTTTTTCAGCTCCTTTAGCGATCAAACGATTTGTTTCTCCAGGGTCATCAGCTAGATCGTGATATTTTTCTTGTATGGGTTTGAGGAGTTCCACAACTGCCTCCGCGGTTGCATTTTTTAGGTCTCCGTAACGTTCTATTCCGTCTGAGGCCTCTTGAGGTGTTTTACCGGTGGCTGCTCCAAGAATGGAAAGCAGATTAGAAACCCCAGGTTTTGTATCTATATCGAAAAAAACCTCATCATCGCTATCGGTTACAGCCCGTTTGATTTTTTTCTCGATTGCATCAGGTGGATCTAAAATCAAGATAGTTCCTTGTGGGCTGTCTTCAGATTTCGACATTTTCTTTTCTGGATGTTGGAGATCCATAACTCTCGCCCCCGAAGATGGAATTATGGCTTCAGGAACCGTAAAAGTGTCACCGAAGCGGCTGTTGAAACGGATCGCTATGTCTCTTGTCAGCTCAATATGTTGTCTCTGGTCCTCTCCGACAGGAACTTGGTTTGTGTCATATAGCAAAATGTCAGCCGCTTGCAGAGCTGGGTACGTGAACAGACCAGCAGAAACGAATTCGTTACCAGTTGACTTGTCCTTGAATTGGGTCATTCGTCTAAGTTCGCCAAAAGCTGCAGTGCATTCCATGAGCCAAGCACACTCAGCATGTTCTTGAACGTGGCTTTGAACAAACAAGATGCATCGATCCGGGTCAAGACCTACGGCCATAAGCATTTGGGTTAAAGAAAGAGTCGATGATCTGAGCTCATCAGGGTCATGGGGGACAGTTAATGCATGAAGGTCAACCACGCAATAAACAGCTTCGGATTCATCTTGCATCGAAACCCAGTTTTGTAAAGCACCCAGATAGTTGCCTAGTTGCACCGCTCCCGAAGGTTTAATCCCTGAAAAAACTCTAGTCACACCTCAAAGGTACTTGGGTGGCAATGGTGATGCTGTTTATTTAAAAAAATTAGATACTCAGGTTTTTGTATCTTTATGCCACCGAACACGACATATCTGCGCCGCAGCACAGAGGAGATTTGATTTTTCCGTGTTCATTTGCACACCCAGAGGTTTGACATTGGGAAACCTGCACAGTGGAGCCGTCATCTTTTGTCAGGGTGGTGTTTACTAAAGGAGTGTCACACGTAGCACAAGTAGCGTTAACACTCATACCGCATGAATCACAGGTGTACGTAGCCATATCTAGTTCCTATCAGTTGAACGACTGTTTAATTCTCTCATTGTTTGTTTAAAAATTGTGTTTTTAAGGAAAAAATTAATCCAAATTTTTGAAAATCTAGGCTTTAATTGCCGTAAACAAGGCTCATGAGCATCTATGGTCGTAGTTGATGGCAGTAACTGTAACTACACCTGTGTATGAAGGTCCGTTTGATCTTCTTTTGGATCTGATTTTGCGCGAAGAAGTTGAGCTGTACGAAGTTTCTCTCCTTACTATTGTTGACGCTTACTTAGAAGAACTCGAAAACATGAAGGAATATGACTTGGAACTGGCGACCGAGTTTCTTCTAATTGCAGCCATTCTGGTTGAACTGAAAGCGCGGCGACTTCTGCCTTCAGGTAACAAAATCGACCCTGACGATGAATTCGGAATTTGGGAAGAGCGTGATCTACTGCTAGCAAAACTTGTCGAATGTAAAACCTTCAAAGAAGCAGCATCACAACTTAGAGAACTGTCCCAACAGGCTTCGTTGTCATGGCCTAGGCGAGCTGGTCTTGAAGAAGCTTTTCTATCGTTGACTCCTGACCTGCTCGAAGGAGTAACTAAAGAAGATCTAAGAGAAGCGTGTCTGCGTGCTATAGCTCCACGGCCTTCAATATCGGTCAACACTGAGCATATAGCACCTATAAAAGCAACAGTTGTCGAAGCCGTGAGAGAACTAATAGAAGAAATGCCGAGAACTGGTTCAGTGAGTTTCAAGGAACTAACCAAAGGTCTTACAGACCGCATTGAAATCGTGGTGAGATTTCTTGCGATCCTGGAACTCTATAAACAAGGAGTTCTAGAAATAGACCAAATTGACTCTTTCGGTGAGATAAATGTCTCTTGGTGTTCAGACACAGAAATTGCAGACATGGACCTATTGGACATATATGAAGGCTAAGGAATAACACTGTGTCAGAAGAAAAAGCGAAATTGAAAATGATCAGCGACATAGACGCTGAAGCTCATATCAGGAGAGCAATCGAAGCCATTTTGATGGTCGCTATCGATCCGGTTCCTCCCAGCATTTTTGCGCAACTGTTCGAAGTCCAAGTCGACGAAATAGAACGAATCTGCAACTCAATGGTCGACCACTACACTGAAGCCGAGTTGGGGTTCTCGCTCATCCGTATAGCCGGAGGGTATAGATTTCAAAGTAACCCTGAACAAGCCCAGTGGGTGGAGCGTTTCATCCTAGAGGGCCAAAGTCGACGTTTAACCGCAGCTGCTATGGAAACTTTAGCGATTGTTGCATACAAGCAACCTATTTCCAGAGCTCAAGTTTCCGCTATAAGGGGAGTGGATGTCGAAGGAGTGATGAGGAACCTACAACAACGAGGACTAATAGATGAAGTTTCCAGAGACACCGGACCGGGGAACGCTGTTCTCTATGGAACTACACAAGAATTTCTTGAGCGAATGGGCATAGATTCTGTTGCAGGTCTGCCACCACTGGGCGAATTCGTGCCCGGACCTGAAGTGGTTGAAGCTCTAGAAAGAAGTCTGAGAGTCGTTGCTGACGAGGTGACAATTCCTGCAACCGAAGAGGGCTGATTGGTGTCTGGCTCAGGATTTGAGCAAGAACCAAGACAAATAGAACGGCTTCAAAAGGTTTTAGCCAGAGTTGGAATAGGCAGCAGAAGAGCATGCGAAAAATTGATACTCGAACGGAGAGTGACCGTCGATGGAAGAGTTTCTGAATTAGGAGACAAAGTTGACCCAGAAACATCACAGATTGAAGTTGACGGCTTAAAAATAGGCGTTAGGGAAGATCTAGTTTACTACTTGCTAAATAAGCCCATTGGAGTTATCACAACATCAAAAGACCCTCAGAACAGGTCCACTGTAATAGACCTTGTGCCAAACCACCCAAGAGTTTTCCCAGTAGGGCGCCTTGATGCTGATACAGAAGGGTTGCTTTTATTAACAAACGATGGGGACCTAACGCATTACCTGACACATCCGTCTTTTGGAATCGAAAAAGAATACCTAGTTCAATTAGAAGCAAGGCCTTCACGTAACGCTATACGTGAGTTACGCCAAGGAGTGGAACTAGAAGACGGTATAACAGCACCTGCAAGAGTTTCCTTAGTTGATGAGAAAATACTCAGGATGGTAATACACGAAGGTCGTAACAGGCAGATAAGGAGAATGTGTGAATCTGTAGGGCATACCGTAGTGAGGCTGGTTCGGTCACGCATCGGACCTATAGTCGACAGATCGCTTCCGCCTGGTTCTTTTCGTGAGCTAACAAAGCAAGAATTAAAATCCACACGTAAAATTCTGATTGAAGATTTTTATAACTGACTTTTAAATCACTCCTTTTGACCGACACCTAGGCGGTAAAATTGAGTGCAACCTAAATAAAGGATTTGGAGAGACTGATGAGCCAGCGGGCCATGATTGTAGGAGTGGGTCTAATCGGTGGCTCTATTGGTATGGCACTACGAGAACAAGGTTGGAATGTCAGCGGAGTAGATGAAGACGAAAAACGTTTAATTGAAGCCAAGGAAATCGGAGCAATAGATTCCACAGGTTGGGACGAAGAAGCTGAAATAACATTCGTAGCAGCGCCTGTGCGAGATATACCTGACTTGGTGAAGGAAGCATTGTCAACTGCTCCCAAAGGTTTTGTCACCGATGTGGGAAGTGTGAAATCGTCAATAGCAAAAGAGATAAAAGACTCTAGATTTGTGGGCGGTCATCCGATGGCAGGATCAGAACAAGAAGGTTTAGGAGGTGCAGATCCTGCAATGTTCTCAGACGCGAACTGGGTTCTCACCCCAACAGAAGACACCGATGACGAAGCATATAAACGTGTCAGGGAGGTGGTTATTTCACTCGGGGCTGAAATAGTAACCCTGAGTCCAAATCGTCACGACTCGTTGGTGGCCATGGTCTCACATGTTCCTCATCTTGCAGCAGCGACACTTATGGGACTGGCAGCTAACAGGTCAGAAGAGCATTTCGCAGTTCTACGACTAGCAGCAGGCGGTTTCCGTGACATGACCAGAATCGCCGCCGGTAACCCGACGATATGGCCAGATATCTGTGCTGAGAATCACGAAGCAATAACTGAAGTGATAGACGAATTCATTTCAGCCTTGACGGAAGTTCGTGATGAGATAAATGAGCATGATAATGACTCTCTATTGCAGCGCCTGAACACATCCAGAGAAGCAAGGATAAATCTCCCTACTGGAGCCCCCAGACCCTCTGAACTAATTGAAGTGCGTGTACCAATTATGGATAAACCCGGAGAACTGGCCATAATAGCCTCTTTAGCTACTGAATTGGACGTAAACATTTTCGATCTCGAGATGACCCACTCTTCTGAAGGCGACCGCGGTGTAGTCGTATTGCTCGTTGAGAAAGATTTAGCTGAAAGACTCTCCGGAGGTTTAATGATCCGAGGTTACAGGCCGACGTTGAGACCTTTATTGTGACGGCAGAGCTCGAATTAAACCCCAGTTCATTGCTCACAGGAGATATCAATGTTCCCGGAGACAAGTCAATTTCACATCGAATTCTCATACTTGCTTCTTTAGCTAATGGTGTTTCAACAATTCATGACCTAAATGAAGGTCAAGACGTCAAGCACACTATCGATATTCTCAGTTCACTTGGAATACAAATTACCGAAAACGACTCTAAAACATTAACCGTCCGAGGCGGAAGCTTGAAAGAACCCAATGAGAACTTGTATGTAGGAAATTCAGGGACAAGCATTCGTTTAATGTCAGGAATTCTTGCGGGTATGCCGTTCTCGACAACCCTTGATGGTGATGGGTCAATTCGGAAGCGACCAATGGGGAGGATAATCGAACCGTTGGAAAAAATGGGAGCTGTGATCGAATGCCTGGAAAACGATGGGATGGCACCGTTCAGGATAGATGGCGGCGATCTGAAAGGCATTGAATACCATATGGAAGTTCCCAGTGCTCAAGTGAAAGGATGTCTGATGTTAGCTGGGCTCTTCGCGCAGGGTCAGACAACCATTGTGGAAAATGTTCCTACTAGAGCTCACACAGAGGAAATGTTTGAAGAATTGGGTCTTGAGGTTGAAATTAACGATAATTCTGTCACCGTGAAACCAGGCCGACCGGATTCTTTCACCTATCAAGTAATGGGTGATCCATCTCAAGCGGCATTCTGGGTGGTCGGTGCAGCAATACTTGAAGGTTCAAAAGTGTCTATAAAGAATGTTTACACGGGAAGAGAAAGAACTGGTTTTATTGATGTTTTAAAGAGGATGGGAGCAGATATAACTCAGGATCCTCTTGCTAATGATCTGCATGTTAGTTTTAGCGGCAAACTTGTCGGAACGGTTGTAGAAGAAAAGGAAATTCCTGGTTTGATTGACGAAGTGCCCATACTCGCTGTCGCAGCGGCCTGTGCTGAAGGTGAAACACATTTCAAAGGTTTAGGTGAACTCAGAGTTAAAGAAAGTAACAGACTCGAGACGATAGTTTCAGAAATAGGTTCGATGGGGATGAATGCTGAGATTTCAGGTGATGACTTGATTGTAAAAGGCGGGAAACTCACAGGAGGGAAAGTCAATTCCCATGGAGACCACAGAATTGCTATGAGTTGCGCTGTTGCCGCACTGGTCTCTGCAGAACCGACAGTAATTTCAGGATGGGAAGCTGTGTCAACCAGTTATCCAGATTTCGCAGCTGATCTGGAGAGATTAAGAAAATGAATAGTTCAGCCAACGAAAAAATTATCGCGATTGACGGTCCGGCGGGTTCGGGAAAATCAACGATCGCGAAGGCTTTGGCGAAAAGGTTAAACCTCGAGTATTTAGATACAGGGGCAATGTACAGAGCAGTAGCTTTTCTCTCTCTTCAACAGAGCGAAGAAACTAGAGATGATCAAAGGGTTTTGGAAGTTGCTGAAGAAATGGACTTTAATTTTACTGATGGGATTTGTGTGGTCAATGGTCATGATGTGACCAAAGAGATAAGAAGCTCTGAAGTCACAGAGACTGTTAGCGCTGTTGCCGCGATGCCAGAAGTCAGAAAAGAAATGGTCAAAAGGCAGCGGATCTGGGTAGAAGAAAGGGGCGGAGGGGTCGTCGAAGGACGCGACATAGGATCTGTGGTTTTCCCCCAAGCGAAAGTAAAGGTTTACTTGACGGCCTCAGAAGAAATTCGTGCTGAGAGGCGTATCGGGCAAGAGGAAAGCGTGGACACTCTCGGAGTCGCAGATTCTATAAGAAAAAGAGACGAGGCTGATAAAGGGCGTTCTACAAGCCCTCTGGTGCGCTCTGAGGGTGCAGTAGAGCTGGATACGAGCCTTATGGGTGTCGAAGAAACAGTAGAAGAGATTTTGGGGCTATTCAGATGGAATTAGACCTCGGAAAACCTATGGGTGTAAAAGAAAAGATTACCTATAGGTTTTTTTGGACACTGGCATGGATCGTCGCTAAGACTTTTTTCCGATTCAGCACGGTAAATAAAGACCGATTACCGAAAGACACCCCATATATTCTTTCTCCCGTTCACCGCTCATATATTGATTCCCCATTGGGAGGATTGATAACCAAACAGCGCGTCAGATTTCTAGGCAAAGAATCACTTTGGAATAATCGACTCGGAGGGTGGTTCGTTGGAGTCCTGGGCTGCTTTCCGGTTCAGAGAGGAACCGCAGACAGAGCGGCATTAAGAGCTTGTCAACAGGTTCTAGAACGCGGAGAACCACTTGTGATGTTCCCAGAAGGCACACGCCGATCTGGTCCGAAAGTCAAAGACGAAAATATGTTTTCAGGTCCCGCTTTTGTTGCCGCTAGAGCAGGTGTTCCTCTGATCCCTTTAGGAATAGCGGGAACAGATAAAGCCATGCCTCATGGCGCTCGATTCTTTAGACCTGCAAAAGTTTTCATGGTTGTAGGACAACCTGTCTTACCACCTGAGTTCGAAGGACGTGTCCCAAGACAGGCAGTTGACGACTTAACAGAACAGCTAAGACAGTCCCTGCAAGAAGCCTACGATCAAGCTCAGACTCTTTTAGCAGAAAAATCATAGAGAGCGTCTTTTGTCAAACTTTAGGAAAGGTTAAGACTCTCAAGCACCTCTGAAGCATCAATATTTTTGTCTGCGAATTTAATACTCTCAGATGGGGCAGCAAATCCTAATCTTGCGAAATTTTCAATAGCACCAAGCAAATCTCTTATGTTTCGCGGAGGAGGAAAATACTCGTCTTCCAGGGTATGTCTGACATTATGAACACCATCAACCGGGTTCAGTGCCTCAACAACCTCATTTACAACTTCGTCCGGAGCAGATGCTCCTGCTGTCACACCTACAACCCCAGAAAGATCTGTTGGAAGCTCTTCAGCTTTATTTATCCAAATAACTTTTTCACAGCCAGCCTCTTCAGCCAACTTAACCAGAGCTCTTGTGTTGGAGCTGTTTTTTGAACCAATTACAACAACCGAATCACAGTGTCCAACAAGATCAAGCAATGCGGCCTGTCTGTTAGTGGTAGCGAAACACAAATCACTACGCCCAGGCGACCAAATATCCGGCCAGCGTTTTTCTGCAGCAGAAACAACACCCTCCCAATCACGGTGACTCAAAGTAGTTTGAGCCAAAACAGCTACGTTGTCACCCAGTTCCGGCAGAGAGTCAACATCCTCAGCTTCTTCAACACGGTGGATTGAATCAGGTGAAACAGCGATAGTTCCTTCTGCCTCTTCATGTCCTGCATGCCCAACATAAACGATCTGGAAGCCTTTCTTTGAACGAATCTTCACCTCATGATGAACTTTAGTTACCAGAGGGCAAACTGCATCGACCATATAACTAGAAATTTCGGCTGCTTTTTCAACCACCTCTGGAGCAGAGCCGTGAGCTGAGAGCATCAGTGGAGAACCGTAAGGTACATCGTCAATGTCATCAACAAAAATAACACCGAGCTTCTCGAAGCGTTCAACAATAAGTTTGTTATGAACAATTTCGTGATAGCAGTAGACGGGTTCGTCAAAAGCTTTCACCATCCAAGTAAGAGCTTTGATAGCCATTTCTACACCAGCACAAAAACCTCTAGGTTCAGCTAAAAGAACTCGGTCAACGTTCATGGGTTAACTTTACTTTGCACAGGCAGGTCTTAGATAGTCTTGTAGTTATGTCAGTCCCAACAATTGTTTCGGTTTCTCCCAATTCGCCAGCTGAACAACATGGAATCAGAGGAGGAGAGCAGATATTGGCTATAAATGGCTGCGTGCCACGTGATGTAATCGAATACCAATTATTGATTGACGAACCACAAGTTACCCTCGAAATAGATTCAGGTGGAATCCGAAGTGAAGTAGAAATCACTAGACAGACAGGAGTCCCTTTAGGTATTGAAGTTGATGGAGCGCTTTTTGATCGCGTACGCACCTGTGACAACCATTGTGAGTTTTGTTTCATATATCAGCTTCCCCCAGGGTTGAGAAAAAGTCTCTATTTAAAAGATGACGATTACAGACTTTCTTTTCTATACGGTAATTTCACCACGCTTACACGATTCACCGAATCAGATTTAGAAAGAGTGCTAGTTGAAGGTTTGTCGCCTCTGTACGTGAGCATTCATGCGACTGATCCAAAAAAAAGAGCTGAGATGTTGAGGAACCGTAGAGGTGCTACAAGCTTAAGATGGCTTCAAGAACTGTTATGCAACGGTATAACAGTTCACGGACAAGTAGTTGTGTGCCCTGGGATCAATGATGGCTATTGGCTTGAAGACACTCTGGCCGGCATAGCCGAAAAATACTCTGAGTTGGCAACCTTGAGCGTTGTGCCTTTAGGTGTCAGCAAGTACACAAACGAACCCAGAATGCGTCCTCATACCAAGGAGGAAGCCAACGAGGTTATTGATCTTGTTGAGTCGTGGCAAAGTTTTTTCCTCGAGAATCTAGGTCGCAATCTTGTCTACGCAGCGGATGAATACTATTTGGCAGCTGGAAGAAAATTTCCGTCAGCTGAAAGTTATGGGGATTTCGAAATGTATGAAGATGGCATAGGAATGGCAAGGGCGTTCGAGCTCGAATTTTTTAACGATAATTTCAAACGTGATAAACCATCCGGTTTCTTTGCTTCTGTCGAAGGAGCTCCACCTCTAGGTTTCCGAGCGCCGCGGTCGGATCTCAGCTCTGAAGGGGAGAAACAGCAGAAAAAATCTGAAGCTCCGATAGCTGTTCTGACAGGTGAATTCGGCACGGAAGTTCTCCGACCTTTAGTTGCCAGTTTGAATAGAAAAGACGTTCGGATAGTTCCAGTGAAAAACAATTTTTTTGGTGGAAACATCGGAGTAACCGGGTTGATAGTTGGCGAAGATTTAGTTCGAGTTCTCTCAAAAGAACCCGAAGGTCACCGATATTTATTGCCTGATGTTTGTCTAAGCGGAGGAAGATTCTTGGACGGGATGACACCATCTGAGCTCCCCAGAGAAGTCGAAGTTATACCAACCGACGGCGCTTATCTTAAAAATGCGCTTATTTCGAATAGGTTGTGACGATGCTTCCAACAGTTGCGATCGTAGGTAGACCAAATGTCGGTAAATCCACCCTTCTTAACAGAATTATTGGGAGACGTGAGGCGATAGTAGAAGAACGTCCCGGTGTGACACGAGACCGAAAAGAAGTAGTTGCTTCCTGGTCAGGAAAAGAATTCAAACTCATTGACACAGGCGGCTGGATGGCATCTGGAAGCGTTCTCGATGAGAAGGTGAGCGACCAGAGTGAAAAAGCAATAAGAGAAGCAGATGCGGTTTTATTCGTTGTCGATGTAACAGTCGGGGTCACTGAAGGCGATGCTCAGATAGCTTCGCTTTTACGTTCCAAGGAAGACAATGTTCTAGTCGTAGTTAACAAAGTCGACAACACGAATCTTGAGACAGAAATTTGGGACTTGTTGTCTTTAGGGCTAGGTGAACCTATTCCAGTTAGCGCCCTGCACGGTAAAGGCACGGGAGACCTCTTAGATATTCTCGTAGACAAATTGCCTTTAACCCAAGAAGAGGAAATAGAACAGAGCGATAAGCAGGAAGAAAAAATCATCGGAGTGACCCTAGTCGGGAGACCTAACGTCGGGAAATCAACTCTTTTCAACAGACTCATAGGAGAAGACAGATCAGTTGTGCACGACATGCCGGGAACGACAAGAGACACTATCGACACAGTTGTAGAAACTGAAAATGGTCCCGTTCGGTTCATAGACACGGCCGGCATGAGAAGAAAAGCGCGAGTTGACGAGAGCACAGAGTACTACTCGTTGGTGAGAGCTCTACAGGCGGTAGATTCCGCAGATGTTTCGTTGCTGATAATTGATTCAACGGAAGGAGTGACACATCAAGATCAGAGACTAGCTGAAAGGGTTGATGCCGCAGGATGTCCAATTTTGGTTCTATTAAACAAATGGGATTTATGCGACCCGGAGAAACGTGAAGACGTACTCAGTCAGGTAGGTGACCGTTTGCATTTCATCGGGCAAGCCCCTGTAATAAAAATCAGTGCACTCAGCGGTAGAAACGTCGGACGTCTCTGGCCGGCTCTCGCAGAAAGCGTTGCAGAGTATCAGACCCGTATTCCCACTAGAAAAGTCAATGAAGTCGTTAGAGCCGCTCAAGCAGCTCATCCAGCACCCGGCGGTGTAAGGGTTCTGTATGCAACTCAAGGAGCTACAGATCCACCCACTTTTACGTTGTTTGCAAACCGAGAAGTGCCGAAAACATGGCTTCGCTATCTGGAGAGAAAAATTAGAGAAGACCTCGATTTAGGGTCAACAGCTATAAAGCTAAGAGTACGCAGACGCTCAGAGTAGTAAAAAAAACGCTGAAAGTGATACTTCATTCAAATTTAATTAAAACCTGATCTAGTAATTCGGGGAGTAGCATAATGTTTGAGATGCGGACCCCAGTCCTAACTGCCCTTGGAATTATTTGTCTAGCTGCAACGCTGGCGTGGATCCGGTCTGCTCGTCAACGCTACAGAGTGGTTCAAAAAGTTGACAGTGATGAAGCACCTGATGCACACACTTTGGCATGGTCAACGTTCCGTAAAGAGATCCATGCTGCGAGTCTCTACGGACTGCTTTCTTTGGCTTCTTTCGTAACTGCTTTTAGAGAAACTTCAGATGCGTCAGTGATTTTTGTTTTAGTTTCAGTGCCAGCTCTGGTCTCAACATATTGGGCTAGAAACGCGGTTCGAGAAGCTCGAATGGCCCGCAAAAGTTATGATATGGAACGCAGAGCGCAAGAGGCGTTAGCGCAACAGGAACTGGCGCCTAAAGCATGGGCAGCACGTCTGGCGCCTGAGGAACTTCCAGAATTCACTGGTTTTGATGTCGGCCGCGTATACCAGGCAGGAACCGGTCTGATGGCGGGAGACTTCTTCGATGTTTTCCAAGCTTCCCCCACGCGATTAGCGGCAGTAATTGGAGATGTATCAGGTCAAGGAATTGAATCTTCGATAACCGCATTTCAGGCAAAGTACCTTCTAAGAACTTTTTTGCGACAATTTCGTGACCCAGCTCAAGCACTTGAAGAACTCAATCATCAGATGGTTTCTGTTGAACGTACAGAAGAGTTCATTTCACTTGTTGTAATAGTTTTTGATACC
>PBLL01000027.1 GCA_002721755.1 Actinomycetota bacterium | reverse complement strand
GTCGTAGTCGGAGCAACAGTCGTAGTCGGAGCAACAGTCGTAGTCGGAGCAACAGTCGTAGTGGGTGCTATTCGCTCAGGCCTCGCCTCGTACAAAACGGGTCTAACTGAAGGTTCTGCTGCTCTAGCTGCTAAAAGAAAACCCAAAAAAACAACTAAAATAATGCCTGTAATCTTTAACGAAACCCTTCCCATTACTAGAGTTTCGCATTTCCGTGAGTGAAAAAAGTGGAGCCCTAGCAACTCTTCACAATTTGTCTGCAATGTTAGTGATTTTGCTACCGATAAGAGCTGTAACCTGCATATGTGGATTCATTACAAAAATCAGGAAATGGGATCGGCGCGTTTGAGAAACAAAGCTTTAATCCGGACGCTTTTGACCTTAAAAGAGTTGGCCTTCACACGGACATTATTGACGAGGAAAGGTACAAGAGAAGCGTCGAACGCTTTCGTGACCAAAAAATTGTACTTCCCACCTTTTCGGAACTAGCCAATCCTGAAATCATCAATCCTGAACTAAAAGCTGAACTAGCAGGAATCGATAAAAATTCTGCCGACCCTAAAAATCTCTTTAGAGTCCATTGGCATAATGATCTAAATGGGGATTTTGTACCCTTGCCAGACCATGTTGTTCTCCCACCAGAAATTACAGGAGTTACAGCACCTATCGCACTAGCTTTCGGTAACCGGTTCCCTATGATTACAGCGCACAAAGTTTTAGCCGCTTATGCGTGTTTGGTCCCAAGAGTCGTAACAGGCCAATTTGATCCTACAGAACACCGAGCTATCTGGCCTTCAACAGGAAACTACGCAAGAGGTGGAGTAGCCATTTCACGCCTCATGGGTTGTCGGGGTGTAGCTGTACTACCTGAAAATATGAGCAAAGAAAGGTTCGAGTGGTTAGATCGCTGGATTACTCATGATGAAGATGTTATTCGTACCACTGGTTCAGAAAGTAATGTTAAAGAAATCTATGACGCTTGTGCCGAACTAGAAAAAGATGAAACAAATTTTATCTTGAACCAATTTTCAGAATTTGCAAATCACATTGGACATCATGAGGTAACAGGTCGGGCTCTGGAACGAATTTTTCTCAGCTACAAAGAAAAAAACAGCGACCTTCAACTCGCTGGTTTTGTAGCCGCTTCCGGGTCTGCCGGAACGCTAGGAGCTGGTGAACGTCTTAAAGAAAACCACGGAGCCAAAATTGTTGCTGTTGAAGCACTAGAGTGCCCAACAATGCTCTATAACGGTTTCGGAGAACACAATATTCAGGGAATCGGTGACAAACACATACCACTTATACACAATGTGACTAATACTGATGTGATCGTAGGAATTAGTGACAAAGCAACCGACGGCTTAAATCTTGTTTTCACATCCGATGAAGGCAAATCTTTTCTGATTGACGAATTAGGTGCTTCACCTGAAATTGTAGAACAACTTCGTCATTTCGGATTTTCTTCTACTTGCAACCTGCTGGCTGCCATTAAAACAGCGAAAGTTCTAGATCTGGGGCCAGATGAAATGATTGTTACGGTCGCCACAGATGGTTCTGAACTATACGAAAGTGAGAAAATCAGTCTCCTCGAAAGTGAATATTCAGAAGGTTTTGATTCAGGATCTGCAAGTCTCATAGTCAATGAACATCTTCTCGGCGCTGATAGCAGCCACGTAGAGGTTCTAGACGATGTGGGACGTAACCGTATATTTAACCTCGGCTACTACACCTGGGTTGAACAGCAGGGAGTTGAATTTTCTGACTTTGAGATTAGAAGAGATCAGGAATTCTGGAAACATATACAAAAACTAGCTCCTACCTGGGATGAATTGATTAATAGTTTCAACTCTCAAACAGGACTACTCAAAGCAAAGTGAACTTATTAGACCAAAATTCTGGCTGGCTTGGTCTGCCCCCTGGAGCAAATTGGGAGATCGAAAACAGCGCTTCTGATGTGAATCCTTTTATCAATTACCGAAAGCTCTTATGGGCTTACGATTTAGCAAACACCAACGGATTAACTGATAGCGATTTCATCGCCCTTGTTAGAAACTTGGATGAAGAAGTTAGTGAGATAGCAGGAGTTGGTTTCAAAGAAACACCACTTGTCTACTTGACCGAACTTTCAAAAACTATCGGTCAGAATGGCGGGATTTGGGCAAAAAATGAAACCAACAACGTGGGAGGCAGCCACAAAGCTCGACATCTTTTCGGTCTTGCTTTACGCCTTGAAATCGAAGGGGTTTCTAAGAACAAACCGCTCACGATAGCTTCATGCGGAAATGCTGCTCTAGCTGCGTCGATAATTGCTAAAGCAGCCAAAAGACCTCTTACTGTAAATGTGCCTACATGGGCAGAAGTTTCTCTTTTGGACCAACTTTCCGATAATGGGGCACAAATCCAAGTTTGTGAAAGAAGAGAAGGCGAATCAGGAGATCCATGCATCTTGAGGTTCAGAGAATTACTTGACGAAGGGGCACTCCCTTTTGGCTGCCAAGGAACAGAAAATTTGTGGACTATTGATGGTGGAAAAACATTAGGTTTCGAATTATCCAATCAGTTAAACAAAATGGCTTTGAGACCAAACCGAATCCTCGTGCAAGTGGGCGGAGGAGCATTAGCGAGTAGCACGATGCAAGCTTTAACAGAAGCCAACCAGCTTGGAATCATAGAAGACCGACCCGCCCTTAATACTGTTCAAGCTAAAGGCTGCTCACCGCTTTCATTAGCATTCAACCAAATAGCTGACAGTAAAAACCATTCTGAGGCTCTTTCTGAAGCTATTGCAAACCCTTTGAAATACATGGAGCCATGGGAAAACCCATCCTCTGTTGCAACTGGAATACTTGATGACATTACCTATGACTGGATTCCTCTGGTCTGGGACATGCTTATGGGAAACTCACCTGGAGGTCCGCTCCAAGCAAGTGAAGATGACCTTCTTCTAGCAAAAAATCTAGTCTCTGAACATGCAGATATTTCTGCTAGCGCTACCGGAACAGCAGGACTTGCTGGTTTGCTCGCTGCAAAAAGAGACGCCTGTATCAAGTCTGAAGACTCAGTGATAGTCCTATTAACAGGAGTTGAAAGAGACTTTTAAAAATCGTCTCAGATTGCAGTCACCTGAAGAGAGACTCTGGAAGCACCATTTTCAATAGCTGTTTTAACTAAATCTGAAACCAACTCGAAAACTTTCTCTTGGTCACCAATCACTGTTGTACCAAAAGGGCCTACTTCTACATCGAGACCTGATTGTTCAGCTACATAAATGGGCTCTTTCACATGGGGACCTGGATCTCCTTCTGTGAACGGTTCAATTGTAAATTCAGCTTTTGCTTCCTCTGAACCCAATTTAGTTCTCCTGAAATTCAAACTTGCTAATTTCACGTAGCTGATCAGCAAGCGATTCAACCGCCGACTCAAAAAGTTCCTTACCTAATTCAGGATTTGCATCTGTAGGGTCACCTATAAGACCTTGATGTCCGAAATCCCTGCTCGTCCAACCAAATTGAACTTTCCCTCCAAATTTGACCCATTCATTTTCAGCCATCCATTCGGGTACTCGTCGGATTGCTTTGTCCATTTGAACTTCTCCCGGTCTCAAATATGCAAAAACTGAGGTTTCGTTCAATCCCCCATGGATACCCATCCCGAGTTCTTCCTCAGTGCTGGTGCCACCAGATGCAGGAGGAACAGAAGGGTGAACAAGAAATGTCAACAATCCGTGTGCGACGCGTATGTCGCGACATGCGGTAATCAGTAGAGAGGTGTTTCCACCATGACCATTCAAAATTACTAACCTTCGAGCAGAAGTTGTAGCTACGCATCTCGCTAGATCATCAAGAACTCTGATCATCGTCTTAGTGGTATATGAAAGTGTTCCTGACGACCATGTATGTTCATTCGATTTTGAAATAGACATAGTTGGCAGTAGCCAAAGATCTATTTCATCTCCCACATGATCAAGAAGGGCACTCGACGTCTCTTCAGCTATTACTGTGTCTACCGACATGGGTAGATGTGGTCCATGCTGCTCAATTGCACCGACAGGAAGAAGAATCACGGATTCCTCTGATATGCATTCGGGAACATCAGGTCCTGTGATATCGGCAAGTCTTCCAGACATCTCTTAAGGATATCCAATGATGTCCTCTAAAGCGTTTTATCAGTATTAAGACACCTCAGCCCAGAGGTCCTGTCCATCTGTCCATCTCTGCAACTGCTATCCCAGCCTGTTCTAATGCTCTTTGCGCAGTATGAGAAATTATTTCATCAAGGTCTTTGTGCTTGTTGTAAAAAGCAGGGATTGGTGGAAAAATTGTTCCTCCTATTTCTGCAACTTGTTGCATTAAGCGCAAATGACCCAAATGAAAGGGGGTCTCCCTGACCATTAGCACAAGGGGTCTTTTTTCTTTTAAAGTCACATCGGCAGTCCTTGAAAGCAGGTCTGAGCTGTATGAATTAGCTACAGCCGACAAAGTTCTAATCGAACAAGGAGCAATAATCATTCCGTCACATGGGAAAGTTCCACTCGCGGGACCAGCTGAAATATCTTTTATTGGATATGTGTAATCAGCGAGCTCTTCAATCTGGCTCGCAGAGAAATCAGTTTCCATGCCTATCGTCTGTTTTGCTGCATTTGTTAAAATTAGGTGGGTTTCAACTTTTTCAATTTCACTTAATATCTCGAGAATGCGGATTCCGTATACAACTCCACTGGCCCCACTGATTCCAACAACTAGTCGGCGAAAATCCTCTTCCATTTGCTAATTTCTCCTCTGGAAAACATTTACCATCTGCATTACTAGCACGAGTTTGCTTCTGTAGTCCGACTGGGCATAAGCATCGTGTGTGGTAGGTAAAATCAATCTATGGACCTTGAAGCGATGCCTCAAAAATATATTGATGACGGCTATTTAGTTGTTGCGGATATTTTCGACCCAGCTACTATCGAAAATATTCAAGCCGAAATCCCTAAGTTTCTAGATGGCACCTACCCTGTTAAGAATCCTTTAAAAGAGAAAGATTCTGGACTATTAGCTGTTCACTTCCCCCACTGGGTTTCACACCCAATTCTGGAAACTATAAACCATCCGAAAATTAAAAGCGTGTTACAAACAATTGTTGGGGCTCATATTCCGCACTGGGACGGCAGGGTTAAATGCATGCAGTCGATGCTTTTTCTGAAACCCTCTGGGTTCCCTGGTCAAGCATGGCATCAAGACGAACGCTTTATCGCTACCAGGGACCGGTCCCTGGTAGGTGTCTGGATCGCATTAGACGACGCAACATTGGAAAATGGCTGTTTAAGAGTAATACCAGGAAGCCACAAAATGGGGAAACTCTGGCCGACTAAACCACATAATGAAACCGAAGAGTTTGACCCTTCAGATGAAAGTTTCGGTTTCAACGATGACGATGAAGAAGTTATTGAATTAAAAGCTGGTTCAGCTGTTTTTTTCAACGGCTACTTACTGCACAGATCCTTAAGAAACAGTAGCGATACGAGCCGGAGAGCTCTAGTGCACCATTATATGAATGCTTGGTCGAACCTGCCTTGGCAAATAGGTGCGGACAGGTTAGTAGATGCCGCAACGTATGACCACCGGATGATCATTCCAGTCGTTGGTGAAGATCCCTATCCTGAAAAAGGAATCGAAACTAACCCAGACGAAGTTTTCCTTAGACCATGGGGGAACGAAATGGATTGGGGTGACTGGGATGTCTAAAATTATTCATAACGCTCGTTTAGAAAACGGCAAGTTGGTTGACCTTTGTATAAACGATAGTCGCGTTGAAAGCATCAATGAACTAGAAAAATTTTCTTCAGTTTCAGATGACGGTATAGACCTTTGCGGTTGGCTAGTGCTGCCCAGTATGGCTGAACCGCATGCTCATCTAGACAAAGCTCTCACTGCTGAAAGTGTGCCTAACCCTACTGGAGACTTGTCAGGTGCGATAGAAGCTTGGATCTCTGCAACTAAACGCGGAGAGATTACATATGAGGACACTGTCAAGCGCGCTGCTGAAGCAATGCGCCTACTCGCATCTAAAGGAGTTACTGCGGTCCGGACACACGTAAATGTTGTTTCGGGTTCTAAAGCCTTGGAAGCAGTACATGAAGCCAAGAAACTCGTTCAGGGTCTAATTGACGTCCAAATAGTCGCCCTGACTATAAATCCGATGACCGGAGAAGAAGGAAGAGATAATCGAATAGCTCTAGAAAAAGCAATCGAAATAGGAGTAGACCTTGTTGGTGGTTGCCCCCACCTTGACCCTGACCCCTCTACCTTGATTAAGGACGCTTTAGACATAGCCGAAGAAGCCGACTTAGGAATCGATTTACACGTAGATGAAATGCTTGATGAAACTGTTTTAACTCTTCATGACCTAGCCAAACAGGTCATGGATCGAGGGTTTAATAAACCTGTGACTGCCAGCCACTGCGTTACTCTGGGAATGCAGAGCTCACAGAAGCAGAAAGAGGTTGCTGCTGATGTCGCAAAAGCAAATATAGCTGTTCTGCCCCTTCCTCAAACTAATCTTTTCCTTCAGGGACGAGAAATTTCTACCGCTACGCCACGTGCTATTACAGCCATTAAGGCCCTTAAAGACGCTGGAGTTCTAGTTGCTGCCGGCGCTGACAACGTTCAAGATCCATTTAATCTTGTAGGCCGTAGCGACCCTCTTGAAACAGCTTCACTTCTAATCTTGGCAGCACATGAGACACCGGGGAATGCCTACAAAATGGTTAGTACAGATGCCCGAAAAGTAATGAACCTTGAAAAAGCGGATTTATCAGCTGGTTCATTAGCTGACTTTATTGCTATCGATGCCCCATCGGTTAGAGGAGCTATCGCTGATGCTCCAATGTCTAGAAAGATATTTAAAGGTGGTTTGCTAATATCCTCATCACTTCAAACAACTCAAATGAGTCCAGAAGGGCTTTGAGTCAAGTCTTGATCTAAGATCTAGTGGTGACTGAAATTAAAGACTTACGAGATTTCATATCAGCTTTAGATTCGCATGGTCAACTAGTTAAGATCGAGAAACCGGTTTCCATCGAATATGAGTTGGCTGATGTTGGAGCAAGCCTTGCTCGTGACGGTAAAGGGGCATGCCTTTTCGAAAATGTCACCGGAAGTCCATGGCCAGTATTCTGTGGAGGCGTGGCTTCTCACGATAGAGCTGCAGTAGCTCTAGGCTGCGACCCTTCAGAAGTTACTGACACTATGGCAAAAGTACTCGATCCTTCAAATGGTGTAGAGCCAGTTCAAGTTGATAGAGCCTCTTGGCACGACAACAATCTTTCAGAAAAAGACATAGACCTTGACGAATTACCTATTTTGACTCACTCAAGGGGTGACAGTGGACCTTTTATCACCGGTGCTGTCACAATCGCTAAGGATCCTGTTTCAGGTCGCGGAAACCTCAGCTACAACCGTATGTCTAAACTCGGGAAAAACATTCTTGGATTCAATGTAAATGAGTGGAGAGATGTAGGTACTTTTTGGAAATCTAGAGAAAATCCGGATGATCCTTTCCCTATAGCTCTAGCGATGGGTTTAGATCCTGCGATCATGATTGCCGCTGGGATTAAAACTAATGTAGATGAACTTCTGATTGCAGGAGCAATAAGAAACAGAGGAACCGAGGTTTGTAAAGGTCTCACAGTCGACATAGACATTCCCGCTTCAGCTGAAATTGTTGTCGAGGGTTTCTTGCATCCTGCCAAACGAGAACCGGAAGGTCCACTGGCTGAATTTCATGGTTATCACGGTGAGGCTTGGAACAGTCCAACTCTTGAGGTCTCTTCTATTTCTTGGAGTGATAATCCCATTTTCCAAACAATAATTCCAGGTTGGTATGAACACATCTATATCGGAAACATTTTGCCGAGAGAGCCTCTTCTTAGAAATTATGTCAGACACCTCGATCCTTCGGCCGAGGTTTACATTCCTCCTTATGGAAATGGTTTTCTGGCAGTTATCCAAATAGAAAGAGACAATCCTGGAACTCCAAAAAATCTAGCTATGGCTGCAATGGCAGCTCACATAAATATTCGTAATGTTGTAGTTGTTGATAGAGATATCGATATTTTTCAACCGTCAGAGTTGCATTGGGCTATAACCAACAGGGTTAGTTGGGAAGAAGATGTTTTTTCTGTTCCTCTAGCTCAGGGACATGAGATGGATCCGACTGCTGACCAGCGCGGCATAAGTACAAAAGTTGGAATAGATGCTACCTATAAGAGAGAACGTCGTGAATATGGCTCTAGAGTTGCCTACCCGGCTGTAAATCTGAACAATTACCTCAGTTGAGCTTGGAGCTGGTTAGAACATTTTTGAAGTACGTTGAATTATTCGTTCAGCTTCCTCGGGTTTTCCAATTGGCAGCTGGAATTCGTCTATTCCATTTTTACTAATCAAGTTTCCCAATTCAGTTGAAGCCTCCGATTGAGACCCGGTTATAACAAATTGCTCAACCCATTCTCTGGGAACATAACTAGCTGCATGGGAAGGACCCCCTTCTGTCAGTGCGTTTTTCAACTGATCGTTCAAATCTTCTGTCATCCCTATGTGGTCTTTGACTTCCTGTGGGGAATCGACAAGCCGAAAGCTCAATGCAGCACGAGCGTCTTCAAATTCTTTTTCAGAGGAAACGATCATTGTTGAATAAACAATTCTAAAAGGATCTCTTTTCGCTGAATTTCGCAACGCATCGATGTGCTCAGATAAAAAATCTTTGTGGATATAGCTCAAATAGAATCCATCACCTAACTCTGCACCTATTTGAGTGATGCGTTTTCCACGACCAGCTAAAAATATTTCGATAGTTTCGCGTCCGTAGTCTAAGTATGCCGACTTAAGTGAAAACTCTTCTCCTTCGATGTCGACTCTCTTGCCTTCAAAAAGTTCTCTCAGAGCGGTAACAGTATCGGAAACCGTTTTAATGGGTTTTGATCGTTCTATACCCAGTGGATTGAGTGTCAAACCTCCACCAGCTCCTAACCCTATGAATGCCCTACCTGCGCTTATCTCATCCAAGCTCGCTATTGCTGCGGCAGTAATCCCTGGGTGTCGAACATATGGGTTAGTTATTCCCGGGCCTAGAAAGATTTTCTCAGTTGCTATCGCTATCGCTGTTAGTGTGACGAAAACATCTCTTGTATGTAGACCTTCGTCATATACCCAACATCTTCTGTAACCCAACTTTTCAGATAGTTGCGCCAGTTGAACGATTGTCTCAATTTTTATTGTCGGCATCAGGTTTACGCTGACAGGTGGATTCATTTGTGACTCCTGAGCGGATTTCGACCGCGTAATTTACGAAGTACAACAAACGCTGCATTTTTACCTGAAATTCCAACTATTCCTGCACCTGGGAAAGTCGCTGCTCCAGAAAGAAAAAGCCCATCAATTGAAGTTATATATCGGGTCAATTCTTTGTCACGTCCAAAAAATGTGCTCAATGGCGAAGTTCCAAAAGAAGGTGTGTGTCCTCTGTGCATCATGAACTCATTTTCATAATTTTCAGGAGTCATCACTCGCCATTTCTCAATTTTGTCGATTCCCTCGGACTGCATTAGCGAATTCCATATGTCCAACCATCTTCTAGGTTCACTAGAATTATCCCATCCGCCCGGTGTCGAGTAAGGGGTGAAAAGAACTTCAAGACTTAAGACATGTTCTTCTGAAGTTGTCATCAAAGTCTTGTCAGGCACAGATGGAATGTCTATTAGCATTGTTGGATTAGCTGCAACTGTCCCTAATGGTCTCATCTCGTGAGCCTCGGCCAAATCTTGTGGTGATGGAGAAATTATCGTTGTTTGCCCTAAAGGGTCGAGACCATTATGAGTGGAACGGATTCTCTCTCCCCACGTTGGTTCAGGTAGGGAGTTTAAAACTGCGTCGATCTTTGATTCGTAGCCTTCGGGAACTGGGAATTGCCTCCATTTGTTCACCATTTTTGCTGCTTTTCTTGGTGCTTCTCCAACCCATTCAACAAAAACTCTCTTCGGGTCACATGCCGCTACAACCGATCGTGTTTTAATTATTTCTCCATCTGCAAGACGTACACCGTTTATCGAGCCGTTTTGTATCAGAATGTTTTTCACTCTGGCACCACAACGCACCTTTCCACCTGCCACTTCGAATGCAGCTCTTATCGAATCTGTAAGAGAACCACTACCACCTTGGGGTCTTCCAACACGGTTGATGTGCCTGGTTGCGTAACCCAACGCTGCCATACCTGTTCCTGGAGTGTCTGGAGCTAATCCCCAAACTGTCGGACCTACCGAGATAGTTGGCATAATCATGTGCCAGTCACTGAAATATCTACTGAGTATTTCCATCGCACTGCTACGAGACCACCTTAGAAGTCTCGTAAGGCCTTCCCCTTTTCTCTTTAAAGCAGTCGAAGTAAAGTTGAGCGGAGATGGGATTGTCGAAGCTATTTCAAGAGCCAATCTCGCCACTGGTAAAGCATCCTCAAGGTATCTTTTGTAACCTTCAACTTGATCTGGGTGGGATGAAGCTAGCCCAGAAAGTGTTCTTTCTGTATCAGAAAAAATTACCCATGGTTCAGTCTTATCGTGGAAAGCACAAACAGAACTTGCTTCTGTTTCTATGTACTCCAATCCGTAACTGGCTAAATCTAACTCTTCAATAATTGGCATTGCCCTAACCAAATTATGTTCGCAATGGCAGATATTGAATCTTGCACCTAAATCATCAACTGTTGAAGCACACCCTCCGACTGATGAACGCGCCTCAATGAGCAGTGTGTCGATTCCTTGTCGAGCCAAATAAGCAGCACAAATGAGACCATTATGGCCTCCCCCTACAACGACTACCTCAGCTTCACTCATATGTCCAAATTACTTACTACTTAAAATTCAAAACACTAATCGACTTAAACTATTTATCTTTCCTAGGCAAACTTAGGTAAAACATCTTCGGCGAGCCTGTGTAGTTGATCAGTTCCGGATTCGTAACTGTCCCCTGGCATCATTGGAAAGAGCATCAGATTTTCAACCCCTAATAAATCTTTATACCACTCGATCTGCTCTCCGACATCATCTGCTGAACCAACTATCCAAATCTTCTGATCAATCGACTCTTCTAATGTCGGAATGAGACCAGCCTTTGAAGGTTTTCCGTCTGGGCCCATATAACCCTTGCTCCATCCATATGGTCCTAAAAATTTCCACATTTCATCATGACCAGGTCGAACTGCTTCAACTGCTTCTTCATGAGTGTCAGCAACGCAAACGCATCTGACAAGCATCCGTTTCTCACCAGCTTCTAATGGCTGATTTTGTGTTTCTTCATACAACTCGGCAAACCTGTCCCACTGGAATTTAATAAAGTCAGGATGCGAATTCCAGAAAACTCCTCCCCAACCTTTTCTAGGCACAACTTCAAGGGTTGGGGGTGACGTAATTGCCTGCCAAGTTTCATAAGGGTACAAAGGGCGTGGAACCAGTGTCAGCTCCTGAACTGTACCTCCTCTGTCTGGAATACCAGGTGGAGGAAAATCGTAAACTTCACCGTGGTAGGAAAAAAGTTCTTCGTTTAAAGCCAGTTGGATGACATCCATTGCTTCTTCGAATTGTTTTCTATTGAAATCATCAGCTGAAGCTTGATCTGGATTGTCAAAACTGCCAATCTTGCTTCCCAAAGTTTCGGCTTCTCGGGGCACTGTTCCCCTACCAACACCCAAAATTCCCCTTCCTCCTGAAATGTTGTGCAAAGTTGCAAAGTCCTCTGCTAGTCGAAGTGGATGCCACTGTGGAACGATGTTAAAAGCCATCCCAATTCGAATTTGCTCGGTTCTTTCAGCAATTATTGTTCCGAGAAGGATCCCATTGGGCACGACTTCATAACCTTCATATTGGAAGTGATGCTCAGTAAGCCAGAACGAATCAAACCCTAGTTTGTCGGATAAACAAGCTGCATCAATTATCTGCTCTGTGGCCTTCCACATTTGATCGTTGGTGTATCGTCGATCGGTTGGGACTGGGAGATCAGGTCCAGCGTCTTCCATCTCAACGCCGCCAAAAAGAAAAACCCCAGTTCGCATAGTCACACTTTATGAGCTTTTGACGAAACTAGCTATGAAAACAAACAATGCTTGTTGCAAAAAGCGGATTTTTTCTTTGTAGCCTGCTTCATTAGTGTGTCAACATCCATATTATTGTTCGCCTAAGAGATTTTTATTAGACCAGATAGGACCAAGTGAGATAAAGACTTGAATACAAATTTAAATACTTCTTCGTCGCTTAAATTTAATGACATAGGAATGATCTTTCCTGACGGAACAGAAGCTCTGAGAAATATCTCTTTTGAACTAAGCAAAGGGGAGTTTGTCACCATAGTCGGTCCTTCCGGGTGTGGTAAGTCAACACTTTTAAAAATCGCGTCAGGTCTTCTTGAACCGACTAATGGGAGCGTGGAGGTAGATCGAGAGAGACTTGGTTATGTTTTTCAAGATGCCACCCTGCTTCCTTGGAGAACCGTAAGTAAAAATGTTGAACTTCTCGCAGAACTTCATGGAACGGACTCACATGAGCGCAAACGACTGGTTAAGGAATCAATCGAGCTGGTTGGTTTAGAGGGTTTTGAGAACCACTATCCCAAGTCCCTTTCAGGTGGTATGAAAATGAGATGTTCACTCGCCCGCTCACTAACATTGAAGCCTCCGGTTTTTCTTTTCGATGAGCCTTTTGGAGCAGTTGACGAAATAACTCGTGAACATTTGAATGAAGAAACACAGCAATTGTTCAAACAAGAAGGTTTCGCTGGGTTATTCATCACTCATTCAATTAGCGAAGCCGTTTTCATGTCAACCAAAGTACTTGTCATGTCAGCACGACCGGGAAGGATAGTGGCTGAATTTGACATTCCTTTTGAATACCCGCGAAAGCCGGACCTTAGGTTTAGTGCAGACTTCGCAGAGTTATGTGGAAAGGTCTCAGTCGAATTGAGAGGATCGCATTCATGAGCACAGTTGCTGAAAACGAAGAAAAAACTTCAAAAGCTATTCCGGGTCAACCTTCACGGCTGAGCAGATATGTTGCTGCTTTTGTACCACCTGTGATTTTAGGGGCAGCTGTTATAGGTCTTTGGTATTACATCACTTTCGGCGTTCTAGCTGAAAAAAGACGCTTTCTGCTTCGCCCAATTCACAGTGTTATTGATATCGGTTTTCTAGACGGAGATAACCGTTCTGAATCCTTAAATGCACTTTGGTCAAGTACAGAAGTGGCATTAATCGGCTTGTCGATTTCTATAGGTCTTGGGTTTGTTCTTGCAATACTGATGAGTCAAGCAAAATTTCTTGAAAGAGCAATTTTCCCGTACATGGTTACTCTGCAAGCCATACCTATTTTGGCAATTGTCCCATTAATTTCATTCTGGTTTGGCACAGGTCAGACCTCTCGCGTTGTCGTTTGTGTGATTATTTCTCTTTTCCCAATTATTGTGAATACTTTGTTTGGTCTTCAATCCGCTGAAAAAGGCATGCATGACCTCTTCACTCTCCATCATGCAAATAGGTTTACGCGTCTAAGAAAGCTGATGTTCCCAGCTGCCTTGCCAGCTATTTTTGCAGGTTTGAGAATTTCGGCTGGTTTGTCAGTTATTGGAGCGATTGTTGGAGATTTCTTTTTTGGAAAGGGCGAAGCCGGAATCGGTCAAATGTTAAAAAAACATGCAAACAGACTGCAAGGTGAAGAACTCTTAGCATGTGTAATCCTGTCTTCCGCCCTTGGAGTAATGGTCTTCTGGATTTTTGGAGTAATACAAAATAAAGCTGTGGGCAGGTGGCACGAAGCAAACTCTGCAACTACATAAAACTTTTCTGAGTAATTAAAACAACAATCTAGGAATCTGAAATAGCGACAACAGCAACTTCCATTTTCCATGACTCTTGAGCAAGTTGCGCAACCACCAACAACGTTGATGCTGCCTGATGGGAACCAAAAGTTGAATCACGTGCAGACATGATTTTAGAGAGATTCTGGTCAGGTACTACGTAAGTGGTGACTGATACGATGTCAGAAATCTTCATGGAAGCTTCTTCAAGTATTGAAGTGATATTCTTCCAAATGACTTCTGCTTGCTCACTAATATCATCTGGAACTGTTCCATCCGGTTTTATAGGAACTACTCCGGATGTGTGCAAAATCCTCGATGCTCCCTCAGCTAACATTCCATGTTGGTAATTAGCAGCAGGAGGGGCTATTTCTTTGGGATTAATAGGAACTATAGGCATAATACGACGCTACTACCCTAAAGACCGATAACGTCGCCATAAATGAACTCTCGAATCGCCCTTTACTTTCAAGACAAACACGACATCGCATATGAGTTAGAAATGGCTCAATACGCAGAACGACGTGGGATAACGGAGATCTGGCAAGCAGATACAAGGTTGGCCCGCGACTGTGTGGTCATGATGAGCGCGCTTTTAACCGCAACTAATAGTGTCCGAGTTGGCTCCGGGGTTTTACCAATTTGGACTCGTAATCCCGCAATAATTGCTGCTACTTGGAGCACTATGTGGGAATTAGCCGGTTTTGATGAAACCAATCAAAGCCGAGTGATGTTGGGGCTCGGTGCCTGGTGGGAGCCCATAACGTCAAGAGTGGGAGAAGACAGGAGAAAACCTCTTCAGGCAATGAGGGAAAATATCGAAGCGATAAGAGAACTCTTCACAATGGAAGAAGTTAGCTATTCAGGTGAGTTCGTAAATCTTGATCGAGTGAAACTTGATGTAGCATATGGCAATACCGATGCTAGAGATATTCCAATTTACTTGGGTGCTACTGGTCCAAAAATGTTAGAACTAGCTGGTGAAATTTGCGATGGTGTAGTTCTGAACTACGTTGTTACACCGTCTTACATCCGGGAAGCTGTTGAACTCGTTTCCAAAGGAGCTGAAAAATCTGGAAGAACTCTGGAGCAAATTGACCGGCCTGAGCTTTTAGTTTGTTCCCTTTCTGATGAAGATCCCGATGAAGCCATCAGAACCGGGAAATCACTTGTTGCCTACTATTTAGGAACTGAACCCCACATTATGAAAGCTAGTGGAGCTGACCCAGATCTAGTCGAACGTGTTAAAGAAGTAGTTGGTTGGCCCGCTACTGAAGCTGACTATAGGAAAGCGGCAGATCTCATTCCTGACAATCTTGTAAAATCGCTTATGGCAGTAGGTACAAGCAGTCAGTGTCGCGAAACAGTTGAAGAATATGTCGATGCTGGTGTTACTTGTCCAATTCTTTACCCGCTAATGGATGACATGATCCCAGTTATTGACGCCTTCGCAGACTGGTCGATGTAATGACTTCAGTACTCTTTGAGAACTCGACAATCGTGACTCTTGATGACTCGAACTCTGTTTTCGACACTGGTTGGGTTTTTGTAAAAGACGGCATAATCGAAGATCTAAATGAAGGAAATGCTCCAAAGAGCATAAAGAGAGAAGCCGCTGAATTAATTGATGCTCAAAACTCAGCCATAATGCCAGGGATGATTAATGGACACACTCATCTTTTCCAAACTTTTTTCCGCGGACTCGCAGATGACAAGCCTCTACTTGAATGGCTTGAGGAATCTATTTGGCCGGGGGCTACAGAATTGGATGCAAACACCGCTAAAGCTGCTGCCACTCTGGGATTAATTGAAAATCTTAGAGGCGGCGCAACTACCGTTGTCGACCATCAATACATTCACATAGACCCAGAAATAGATGATGCTGTTTGCCAAGCCGCATCTGAGGTCGGACTAAGGTTCGTACTCGCTAGCGGGTGGGCTGATCGAAATTATCACCCACCGCTTACGGAATCAGCACAAACTGTTCTGGAACGTATAAACCCCGTATATGAAAAATGGCACGGATTTGAAAACAATCGTATTCAAGTAGGACTAGCACCTTTGATTCCTTGGGGTTGTTCTGATGAAGCTATGACTGAAACTGTGGCTGTAACAAGAGCATGGGGCGCCTCAACGCATCTGCACTGTGCTGAAACTGCAATTGAGGTTGAAATGAATTTGGAAGAGCGCGGTCTCAGGCACGTTCATTGGCTTGACTCGTTAGGGATTTTAGGACCTGACATACAGCTTGCTCATGCTATATGGCTGGATGATAGTGAGCTTGACCTGATTTCAAAACGAGGAGCTTCTGTTGTCCACTGCCCAGTTTCAAATATGTACCTAGCTTCTGGAGTGGCAAAAATTAAGGAAATGCTGGATCTAGGAATAACTGTCGCTCTCGCTTCTGACGGTCCCGGAAGCAATAATCGCCAAGACATGTTCGAAACTTGCAAAGCTACTGTTCTTTTACAAAAGGTTGATCGATTAGATGCAAGTATTTTAGAACCTGAGGAAGTTCTTCATCTGGCATGCAGACATGGAGCGCGACTTATAGGTCAAGAAAATGAGATCGGGTCATTGGAGGTCGGCAAAAAGGCTGACCTTGTCGTA
Organism: Actinomycetota bacterium; assembly: GCA_002721755.1. Taxonomy (GTDB): domain Bacteria; phylum Actinomycetota; class Acidimicrobiia; order Acidimicrobiales; family MedAcidi-G1; genus MedAcidi-G1. The sequence goes on along the minus strand of PBLL01000027.1, from coordinate 2,396 downwards.
GTTGATTTGATGACCGCTTTCGCTGCACCGGTACACAGAGTCGCGTCAGCAATAGTTTATTGCTCTACTCCGAGAGACGTTTTGCACGTCATGGTAGATGGAAAATTGCTGATCAGAAATAAAGAGGTGACTTTCACTGACGAAAAAGAAGTCATTCACAGAGCGACAGAATGTGCCAAAAGCGTCTTTGAAAAAGCGGGTATTGATACAAGACTGATTTGAGTCACTGGTTGGCAGAATTAGAACCATCTGCTTGCAGCTCGACTATGTATGACCAAAGTTCAGCTTTTAAAGGCAAAGGTTCCGGATGCTCTTTTGCTGCTTCCATTGCGGAACGGTGGCCTTCTGCAAAATCTGGGGATTGGACCCATGAAAGAAAATCTTCCTCAGTGTCCCACCGGGTAACCACCAACCAGGTTTCTCGATCATCGGTAGGTCGCATCAATTCAAAGCCCTGAAATCCTTCTCTTCCGTCAACCGCTTTAATTCTTCCGGCAAAACGACGAGCTACTTCATCACCTAAATCTTTTGGAACTGTAATTGCATTGATCTTTATGACTGACATTTCTTCTTCCACTTTCAAAGTAAATCCGGCTTTATGTCATTTACCTTATGTGTTGAACGTTGAGAATCGTTAAGTTGCTGATAATTTCTTCTTGAAGCAAAGTTTTGCGAAAATTTAAACTAGGAAACAATGGCGAAAATTATCTCATATCAAAGACCTGAAAGTTTGGAAGACGCACTAAATCTCATCTCTCAGGAAAAACACATTCCGCTCGCTGGGGGCACTCTACTAAACGCTGGGGAGGATGTGGAACCCCTCCATTTAGTCGACCTTCAAGGGCTTGACCTTAAAAGGATTGAGGAAGCAAAAGGAAGACTACAGATTGGCTCAATGGTCACTCTTGATGAAGTAATTAAAAATACTAACTGCCCCGAATCGATTAGGATTTCTGCACGTTCAGAACTGCCAAGCACTCTAAGAGCATTGGCAACTATAGGAGGGACGGTAGCAAGTGCTGATTCTCATAGTCAACTACTAGCTTGCCTCTTAGTCCATGAAGCCGAAGTGACAATTTTAGGTCCGAATGGAGAGTCAACTAGTCCCCTATCTGATGTTTTGGGCAACTTGGAAATATTTAACTCACAGCTGATCCTGTCTATAAGTATTGCAACCGATGGGAAATGTGTTTTTGAAGCGACAGGAAGAACTCCCGCTGATACACCAATTGTTTCAGTGACAACAAGAAAATGTGATGCCGGTTACCGTATGGCGATAACAGGAGTTGCCGCAACTCCTGTTCTTGTCGATCATGAAAATCCGACACTTTCATTGGAACCTCCAAGCGATTTTCGCGGTAGCTCAAAATACAGAATGCAGTTAGCCGAAGTTCTATCATCTAGAACTTTGAATTCAATGGATGGTGACAACTGATGAAAATCACTATCGAACTTAATGGTCAAAACCGTGAACTCGATTGCGAAGTTCATGAAACTTTACTGACAGTACTCCGCCGGGAAGGCATGTCTAGTGTGCGCTTCGGTTCTTCTTCTGGAGAAACAGGGGCTTCAGCTGTCCTTTTTGATGGTCGGCTAGCAAGTAGCGAAGTTATCCTGGCAGCTCAAGCAGACGGACATTCTGTTATAACACTTGAATCATTAAATACAGAAGCATCCCTGCATCCCATACAAGCTGCTTTCGCGGCAACTGGTGCAATGCAGTCTGGCTATTCGGTGGGAGCAATGATCCTTGGTGCTTTGCAACTTCTAGAAGAAAATCCTGCACCAACTGAAAATGAAATTCGTGACATGCTTTCAGGTATTCTCGACAGGGAGACTGCTTATGTTAAACCTGTAGCGGCAATTAAGCAGGCTGCTTCATTACTAAGAGGAGAGGAACCAGAACCCTTCAGGCCCTTAATCCTGAAACCGATGACTGACGGAGTCAATGCTGTAGAAGTGGATCCGGATGACTCCCCACCGGACGCTTCAGATGCAGTACCTCGACTGGTTCCATCCTCAGAAGTTCCTTCAACCTCAGTAGTAGGACAACCAGAAATAAAAGTTGATGCAGTCCGTCTTGTCAAAGGAAACCCGGCTTTCACCGCAGATTTTGACATCAGAGGTCTTCTGCATGCAAAAGTTCTTCTAAGCCCTCACGCTCATGCACGAATTGTCTCAATAGATGACTCAGAAGCTAATGCCCTTCCAGGTGTTCACGCCGTAATACATCATGAGAATGTTAACCGTGTCAAATATGCTTCTGGAGGACAATCTTATCCGAATCCCAAACCCCACGATCAGGTCAGTTTTGATAACAAAGTAAGACATGTCGGTGATCGTGTCGCCGCAGTAGCAGCTGAAACTCCTGAGATAGCTCAAGAGGCTTGTAATCT
>PBLL01000026.1 GCA_002721755.1 Actinomycetota bacterium | reverse complement strand
GACCCATCTGATGAAGCAGTTACAGCAGCCCCTTCTGGTGGACTGGTTATCGAGTCAAAATGGCTCATCCACACTTGTTGTGTAGAAGTTTCGAAATCTGACAGGAGAATTCCTGACTCATTTACGTTTACAACCGTTCTTCCGTATTCTCCTTTTTCGTTACCCTCAACTGAACCACCGTTTTGTTTAGCTATTAGTTGTGCTCCATAACAGATACCCAAAATCGGCACTCCAAGGTCGTAGATAGCTGGATCAATTTTTGGGGCTCCTTCTATGTTTACAGACGTGGGCCCGCCAGAAAAAATGATCCCCGAAGGTTTAAGATCAGCGAAACTTTCTGCGTCTAACTCGTGTGAAACTATTTCACTGTAAACATTAGCTTCTCTAACTCGACGGGCGATAAGTTGCGCGTATTGTGCTCCAAAATCTACAACTAGGATACGTTTATCAGCTCCAGCGGCACCAAAAAAAGTATCATCCATTTTTAATCAAGGATTTCTTCAATTAATTCTGCAACTCTCTCTACATGTTCTGATGTGGTCCATGTTCCACCAACTGCTAGCCGTAAAACATGGTTACCGTCCAACACTGTGTGCGTGAGCAAAACTTCACCTGTTGAGTTCAAAGACTCTTGCAAAGCTTTTGTAGCATCATCACCATCTACATGACTAAAACAAACGAGTGAAAGTGAAACTGGCGCAGCCAAAGCTAGTTTCGGATGCCCCTCTACGCGTTCAGCAAAACTTTCAGCTGCCTCCACATGATGCCTTATGTGTGACCTTAATCCTTCAGCCCCGTAGCTTCGTAAAACAAACCAGAGCTTCAAAGACCTAAACCTTCGACCTAACGGAACCTGCCAATCCCTATAATCGATAACTTCACCCGCTTCACTAGCAGGATTTCTCAAATACTCCGGCACTATCGAAAGCGAATCAACCAATGGTTTTGAATCAGCTACATAAAAAGCAGTGCAATCAAAATTAGTTAAGAGCCACTTATGAGGATTGAAAGCATAACTATCTGCTTTATCTATCCCCTCTAACAAGCCTCGATATTCGGGGCACACTGCAGCAGACCCAGCCCATGCAGCGTCTACATGCAGCCAAGCACCTTCCTTGTTAGCAATTTCCGCTATGGAAGTTAGTGGATCAACTGCCCCTGATGAAGTAGTGCCAATGGTTGCTGATATGAAACATGGTATTAGACCGTTTTCTTTATCTTCATCTATCAGCCGTTGTAATTCTTCTGAATCCATCGCAAAGTTTTCATCAACTTCTACTTTTCTTAGTTGTTCAGAAGTGAAGCCAGCAACTTTTACATCTTTCTCAATCGATGAATGAGCCTGAGTTGACGTATAGGCAACAAGTTTTGGAAGTCCTAGAGCTCCTCCTGAACGATCACGTGCCGCTAAAATGGCACACAACGAAGCAGACGAAGCAGAATCTTGAATTACGCCACCGCCTTTCCCATCTGATCTAAAACAGTCAGGCAAACCGCATAGGTCTAAAAGCCAATCAAGCATGTGGGTTTCCAATTCTGTAGCAGCAGGGCTAGTTGACCAAAGCATGCCGTTAATACCGAATCCGGCTGAAAGTAACTCTCCTAAAATTGCTGGCGCTGATGAATTGGCAGAAAAATAACCAAAGAACCCTGGATGCTGCCAATTAGTCACAGCAGGAGCGATCAGACTATTTACGTCATCTAGTATTTCTGTGAATGGTTCAGGTGATTCTGGAGCTCTTTCTGGCAGGGATGCTCGAACATCTCCAGGTTTAACATCAGGTGCAACTGAACGCTCTTCAAGGTTTTCTATATAATCGGCGATCCAATCGATTGTCGCGCGACCCATTTCACGAAACTCATCTGAAGTGAAATGTTTTGGAGGTTTTGTTGTCATTTAAACTTCTTTCTGCTTTCAGATTCTGCTTTAGGAAACCTTCCGAAATTATCCGATAAACCCAAAGAAAGTGTCAAGAGCTGACGAATCATCAAAGCAGTTGCTCCCCAAACAGTATCACCCTCAAGTTCGAAGAAGGTAATAGAAACCCAGCCATTAGGAAGCTCCCATTCTTCTTCGCGCCAGACTTCATCTAGTAGGAGTTCACTCAAAGGTACGTGTAATACTTTTTCGACTTCGGAAGGATTTGGTTCCAAGTTCGGTCTTTTAGGCAGAACTGTTACAAAGGGGTGTATAAGACTTCTGCTGCCTACTGTAACTATGGGATCTAAACGACCAAGAGGATTTAATCCTTCTGTTTGAATTCCTATTTCTTCATTAGATTCACGACATGCTGTTGCCCATAAATCATAATCCGAATCTTCAACGCGACCTCCAGGAAAAGAAACTTCATGCTTGTGAGAACTCAGATTTTTTGACCTTCTAGTGAGTATTAAATGTGGGTCATCTTCGTCATAAATACATACAAGCACTGCGGCATCTCGTTCCTCACCTGTAGGAATTCTTCCTCTAATGCCTGCAGGTACACGGTTTATTAACGCGCCTTCTATTCGGGCAATTTCAATTTCTCTGTCTTGAGATTCAAACCACGGCGAAACATCTCCTAAACGCCAAGACTTTGGACGTGGAATTACTTGCATACCACCACGTTGGTTTTTTTGTGGTTCCATCAATCAAGACTACCTTCACCGTAAAACACTTCTGGCCGGGCGTATGCCCGGCCAGAGTAAAACAGTTATAAGAACTGTTACATCATGCCGCCCATACCACCCATGCCACCCATGGGGTCCATTCCGCCACCAGGCATTGCTGGCTCAGGTTCTGGCTTGTCAGCAACTAATGCTTCAGTTGTTAATAGAAGAGCTGCGATTGAAGCAGCATTCTGCAACGCTGCTCGAGTAACCTTCGCTGGATCAATTACTCCAGCTTCAACCAAATCTACTAGTTCTCCAGTTGCGGCATTAAGACCTGTTGGACCTGAAGCCATTTCAACTTCCCTAACTTTAACAGCGCCCTCAAAACCGGCGTTGTCGGCTATAAGTCTTGCTGGAGCTTCTAGCGAAACATGAACTATTCTTGCCCCTGTTTCTTCATCTCCTTCAAGGTCACCAATCACAGACTCAACGGCTGAACGTGCACGAAGTAAAGCAGTTCCACCTCCGGATACAACTCCTTCCTCTATAGCTGCACGCGTAGCTGAAAGAGCATCTTCTATCCTGTGTTTCTTCTCTTTAAGCTCAACTTCAGTAGCAGCTCCGACCTGGACAACAGCGACACCACCAGCTAATTTTGCGAGGCGTTCTTGAAGCTTCTCTTTGTCCCAATCTGAATCTGTCTCTTCAATCTCACGTTTTATCTGAGAAATTCTTCCTTCTACAGCTGCTGAATCTCCAGCACCTTCAACAATCGTTGTATCGTCTTTAGTTATTACAACTTTTCTAGCAGTGCCTAACATGTCAAGACTTACACCTTCGATCTTTAGACCAACTTCCTCACTTACTACCTGTCCACCAGTAAGTACAGCCATGTCTTCAAGCATCGCTTTGCGTCTTTCACCAAAGCCAGGTGCTTTGACAGCTACAGAGTTGAAAGTTCCGCGAATCTTATTGACAACCAAAGTAGCCAAAGCTTCTCCTTCAACGTCTTCAGCAATTATCAACAATGTTTTCCCGCTTTGCATAACTTTTTCAAGCAGCGGCAAAAGATCCTGAACAGAGGCAATTTTTCCTTGATTGAAAAGCAAGTAAGGGTCTTCTAAGACAGCTTCCTGCCTTTCTGGATCGGTTACGAAATATGGTGAAAGGTAACCCTTGTCAAATTGCATGCCCTCAACAAAATCGAGATCCATACCGAAGGTATTTGATTCTTCAACAGTTACAACACCGTCTTTACCAACCTTGTCAATTGCTTCAGCAATGACTTCTCCGATAGCAGCATCTGCCGCTGAAATTGCTGCAACGTTTGCAATCTGATCTTTTGAATCATCGACTCTCACTGATTGTTCGGCTATAGCATCAACTGCTGCGGCTACAGCTTTCTCAATACCCTTTTTTAAACTCATAGGGTTAGCTCCTGCCGCTACGTTGCGTAAACCTTCACGAACAAGCGCTTGGGCGAGAACAGTAGCAGTGGTTGTACCATCTCCAGCAATATCATTAGTTTTGGTTGCAACTTCTTTTACTAGTTGGGCACCCATATTCTCAAAACTGTCCTCGAGCTCAACTTCTCGAGCTATGGAAACACCATCATTTGTAATTGTTGGTGCACCAAATTTTTTATCGAGAACTACATTTCTTCCTCGTGGTCCAAGGGTTACTTTCACGGCATCAGCTAACTTATTGACGCCTGCCTCGAGGCCGCGTCGGGCCTCCTCATCAAACTTTAAAATTTTCGACATTTGGACCTACTTGACAACCGCGAGAACATCGCGAGCATTAAGAATCAAAAGATCCTCACCCTCTACGGTTATCTCGGTTCCGCCATATTTGCTGTAAACAACCGTGTCACCAACACCAACTTCCATTGGTATTAATTCTCCGCCCTGTTCACTGCGTCTACCAGGTCCTATTGCTAATACTTCACCAGTTTGTGGTTTTTCCTTTGCTGTATCAGGTATGACAAGACCACTAGCAGTAGTCTCTTCTGATTCGCCAGGTCGGACCACAATACGATCTTCAAGAGGCTGAAGGTTCATAGAAAACTCCGATTCATTCTTTCTTGTTCCGCCAAAGTTTATGAATTGAACAACAACTCTTTTGGCAGTCTCATTATCCGACTGCTAACGATACGTCTAAAATGTGTGTAATTCCAACATTTTTAAAGCGTTTTAAAACAAATTTCACTTGTTTCCAAGCAAAATTCACTTGAATTAAGGAAAAACAAAATAAATGGTTTAAAGCAGGCCTAAATTAGGATCTACGCCGACATTTAAAGGACTGGGACCCATTTTTTCAAGCCTCCAGTATCCGGCAGCTGCCACCATGGCTGCATTGTCTGTACACATAGCTCGAGAAGGAAGGCAACCTTTTACACCAACAGAAGCGCACGTTTCTGTAAATCTCTCTCGTAATCTTGAATTAGCAGCTACACCGCCTCCAAGACAAGCTGTCTCTACTCCAGTGTATTCAAGTGCCCACTTAAGTTTTGTCAACAATGCATCGACTACAGCTTCTTGGAAGGAAGCAACGACATCTTCTGTAGCGACATCAGGATTTGAACGCACATGATTAACCACGGCTGTTTTTAGACCACTAAAAGAAAAAGCAAATCGTCTATCATCTGGCAAAGTTTCAGGATTCTCCTGTACCAGTGAACGTGGGTATTTAAATGCTGTCCTGTCTCCTTCTAAAGCTAATTTGTCAATAGCTGGACCTCCGGGATATCCAAGTCCCAAATACCTAGCTACTTTGTCATAGGCTTCTCCCGCAGCATCATCAAGTGTGGAACCTAGTAAACGGTACTTTCCCTGTTCTTCCATCAAGACGAGTAGAGTATGACCCCCGGAAACAAGCAAAAAGACAAGTGGTAGTTGTAAATCAGGATCTTCAAGAAAAGATGCATAAAGATGTGCTTCTAGATGATTGACTTCTACAAATGGAACGCCCCAAACAGTTGCCAAAGCTTTTGCCGCGCTAACTCCTACTAACAATGAACCCACAAGACCCGGCCCTGTGGTTGCGGCAACTGCTTCTATCTCTTCTGCCTCCATTCCTGAAGAAACTAAAGCTTCTGCAACTACAGGAACGATTAAATCAACATGCGCTCTACTAGCTATTTCAGGTACAACACCTCCAAATCTTTCATGTAGGTGAACCTGACTACTTACGATTGAAGAGTGTATTAATCTCGAAGACTCAACTACTGCAGCAGCAGTCTCATCGCACGAAGTCTCAATACCTAGAATTAAGTCAGCCACTTTCACACCTTTTGAACTAATGAATTTCTGAAAGTTGATTCAACAATTTTTATGACTTTCTTATTGGGCAAGTCAGTAAGCCACATAATTAAAGCATCTTCACCTGTATCACTGTAATAATTTGACCGGACTCCTGCGGGTATAAAACCAAACTTTCTATACAAACCCTGCGCTTTCAGATTGCCTACTCTCACTTCTAAAGTAATTCCTTTGAGATCGGAATCAATTGCCAAACTGCAAAGATCTGCCAATAGCAAACTGCCTAATCCGGAGTTTTGATTTTCAGGTTTTATTGCCATTGTTGTTATATGACCTTCGTCATGAAGTCTCATAAGACCTGAATGTCCTATTATCATTCCATTTTTGTTTAGCACTCGATGAAAGCACTTTTCTGAGCGTAATTGTTGACGCAAAAAACTAGGAGACCAAATAGTTGAGAAAACTGTCTTATCGATATCCAAAATTTCCCCAACATCATCTTCTGTTGCGTTTCTGATCTCGAAATCTCCGATTTTCACTTTCATTTCTGTTCATTTCGTGTTGCCCAATTGATTTCTGCATCAGGTTTCCTTAAATAGATAGGTTCCAGATCCCAGGGTTGTACAAATTCTTCACGCATCGCACGAGCATGTGCTAACTGAACCATTGCCCGTGCACTGGGATGCGCCAATCCTTGTTCTGCAAGCTCTACTCTTCCAAGACTTTCAAAAATTTCCGCATATCGAAGAGCCCCATCGCCCACCAATAAACTTGGTTCATCAAATGTCTGAATTTCAGCTGCTAGGTCTTCTGCTGTGCAAACATTAACTTCTCTGACTCTTTGAATGCCTCCCGGGACTCTACGAAATAGAGCGGTGAACAATTCGCCCCTTCTAGCATCCAATGCAGAAACAATTAGACGACTCGTCCATCTTGCTGGGAAGGCAAGCAAATCTAAACTTGAGACTCCAATTACCGGCAAAGTGAGTGCATGTGCAATAGAGACTGCTGTCGCTATACCTACCCTCAATCCGGTAAAAAGACCTGGTCCAATATCCACTGCGATTGCACCAAGTTCGGAAAACTCAATCCCAGCCTGCTCTCTTACGAATGCTATTTGCGGAGAAATGTTTTCTGCGTGCTTTCCGTTAATGCCCGTGTGTGCTGATGCCAAAACTCCTTCATGTCCACCAATAGCACAACCTGCTTGTGAGCTAGCAGTTTCAATCGCAAGAATTAGCATGCTACTCTCCGTTTTCTATCGAAAATGAAGATACAAGGCTAACTAATTCAATTTCTCTTTCTACCCATCGTTGTCCAATGAGAATAAAATCTAAAACACGACTGTCTTGGTTTTCCCCAAGTCGTAAACGAATCTCCAAAAAACCTTCTGACAAGACTGAAGAAATAACATCTCCCCATTCAATCACTGTCAAAGAATTGCTATCTATTAATTCCGATAGACCTAACTCTTCAACCTCCTGAAAACGATCGAGTCGATATACATCTAAATGGTTAAGAACAAGTTTCCCTTCGTATCTATTAGCAAGAGTAAAAGTTGGAGAAGTAATAGGAGTTTCAATACCCATAGCTAAACCTAAACCTTGCGTGAAAGAAGTTTTTCCAGCGCCTAAATCTCCGGATAAAACAACTACATCTCCTGGTCTAAAAATTTCAACCAACAATGCTGCTAAGTTACGCGTTTCTTCAACTGAAAAAGTCTTTGCTGTAACTACAGGCTTAAGACTTGCGTCTTCTTTAACCATAAATTATTTCCTTAGCTTTGCGAAAATCAGTTCTCATAGCTTCAAGAACTCCTTTTCTACCACGAAGTGCTGCTGCAGGGTGAAAAGTAGGTATCAGATAACTACCTGAGTATTCGTAAATGTTTCCTCGTAATTTCGTTATCCCAGTTTTTGTTTCAAGAAGAAGTCTGGTTGCGAAATTCCCAAGAGTGATTATCACTTTTGGTTCAATGATCCCTAATTGTTCTTTTAGATATGGGCGACAAGAGTCAATCTCTTCCGGTTTAGGATCGCGATTTTCAGGGGGTCGGCATTTAACAATATTTGAGATATAACACATTGAACGATCCATGTTTAATTCTTCTAATAAAAGAGTGTCTAAAAGCTTTCCCGATCGACCAATAAATGGAAGTCCTGTTCGGTCTTCTTCAGCACCTGGAGCTTCACCTATAAACATAAGGTCCGCGTTAATTGAACCTACTCCGAAAACAGGCTGTTTTCTATGCTCGGATAGAGGACACTTAGTGCATCCCAATACCTCTTGTTTAATACGATCTAAAGTTTTCGTCACAACAAAAGACTAATCGATTTAAGTCATTCCAAGGATGCGTTATGTGCAAGCTTGACGGATAGATTCTTCAGTCACAAATACACTTAGAACTCTTGCTAAATCTAATTTACGAGAATCTGCCTTCACTTTCTTGGTCGAAACTGCGACTACAGCATCTCCATCCATTCGTGTGTGAGCTGGAAACAAAGAGCGTGCTATGCCATCGTGACTTGATTGAGAAAGAAGAAAACATTCTGATTTAGTAAGAGAAAGGTTTGTCATCACAACTCCCAAAGTTGTATTCATCAATTCGTTAGGTTCTAAGTTTTCTTCTTGTAAAGAAGATTGAAAATTTTCTTCGATTAAGGACTCAGAAATCCTTTCTTCACTTAGACCGCCCATTGCATTAACAGCAAAAAGAGAACAAACGATTACATCTTCAATTTCCGCATGGGCAATACCTATTCCTCCAGCAGCTATTTTGTCTTTCCCGCGCCAATTCCCTATGGTAGCTCCAGTTCCAGCTCCTACTTTCCCAGTTGGTATTTCACCTTTATTGTTTTCACCATCTAAACATGCAACTCTCCCTTCATTTGGTCCGGGATAAATTGAAGAGCTACCTACTCCAAGATCGTATAAAGACATACCCACTACAATAGGAATAGAACCTGCAGTAGTTGGAAAACCAATATCTGATTCTGATAAAAAGTCAACAACACCATTAGCAGCAGAGAGACCGAATGCTGAACCGCCTGAGATAACTACCGCATTTATATTCTGGACTGTTCGCTCAGGCGATAATAATTCAAACTCTCGGGTAGCGGGAGCTCCACCTCTAACTTCACCAGAAGCAACCACACCATTGGGAAATCTAATAACTGTGCAACCCGTTTTAGCTTCTGTATCAGTCCAGTGACCTATTTTTATTTCTTCAAACGGAAACTTCATTAAGTCGACGGTACATGCCTTTTATTTCGTCTTCTAATTGACTTGCGTGTTTTTGAAATTGATTTAGGAAAACCCTTAGGAAAAATTCTCAAAAACTCGTTCTAAACTGTCGTCATAATCATCGATAACAGTATTCCAATCAAAACGCCTCATCGACTCGTCTAAACCTACGACACTGTTCTTCCAACTCTTTAGATCATTTAGGATCTCTCGCAACCGAGCTGTCATTCCCCCATCAGTGTAAAAAGCAAAATCATGCCACTGCTTTGGGACGATTTCTGGATAGCTAAGACGTTTTGGTAAAACTGGAACCGCTCCTGCCGCGAGTGCTTCAACTATAGAAATTCCAAAAAATTCATGAATTGCGGAACTCACGACTATGTCTGTTCTGTTTATAAGGTCAACATATTCATTTCTGTCTATAAAACCTGAACTAACCAAATCTTTACTCAACTTTCCAAAAGTTGCTTGAATTTTTTTAGCTTCTTGCGGTGTGTTTGCACCAGTAACAGCAAATGTGAATTGTGAACCTTCTTCGTTAAGTTGTTTTAAAGAAGCAATAAAAGCTTCAGGCACCTTGTCATACTCCCATCGGTGATTCCAGAGGATTAAAGGAGGATTTTGTGGATCTTGGAGAGATTTTATTTCTGACAACTCAACACCAACAGGTAGCACATAAGTTTTTTCAATGACTTCGTCCAAACGGTGAGTATGGGACATATCTGGCACATTCATTAGTAATTCTGGTAAAGCATCTAAAAGATTTGACCTGTGAAAATTTGAATTAAACCAAACTTGGTCAGCTGCAACCATATTCTTCCAATTCACAAACTTCATAGAATTGTCTGATGACTCCCCAGCAGGCACTGGATATGTCAGCTGATTCTCATGTTGATATAGAACTACTGGCGGGTCTCCAATAAAACGTTTCGTGAAACCCAACCAGGCAGCGAGATCCATCATCCCACTTGCCAATACGACGTCTGGTGCTCCTTTCTCAATAACTACCTCCTGAGTTTCTTCTGCCAAAGTTACAGCTGACCCTCTTAGTCGCCATCGCCAAAAAGATCCAGGATGATAAACAATCGAAATATCATGACTACTGTGTTTTTTTAGACCTTCAGCCCACGCCTTATGAGAACCACTATGAAATGGTTCAATAAGCAGAACTTTTAATTTTTTCCCCATCAAGTCCTAATACCTTCGAGGAACTCTGGCCCCTAAAGAAGTTAAAACTTCATAACCGATCGTTCCTAATAATTCTGCAACATCAGAAACTGTAAGAAAACTGTCGCCTTGAGCCCCTAGTAAAACAACCTCATCACCAACTATTACAGACTCACTCACCTCTGCAATTAGCGAATCCATCGTTACCACACCTCTTATCGGGCAATGAGACCCCCCAATCAATACCTCTCCACCATCCCACCAACCTCTGAAGATCCCATCTGCATAACCAATTGGAATTGTTGCAATATGAGTTTTTTTATCTGCTTTCCAACGATGTCCGTATCCAACCCCTTCTCCACTTTCCACTGTTTGCAAATGACTAACTTCACTTCTTAGCCAAACGGCAGGCTTTAATCCAAGTGTCTTAAATCTCTCTGAGAAAAACTTTGACGGTTCGGTTCCATAAAGACCGATACCTACACGGACCATTGAATGATGAGTTTCAGGCCATTCTAAAGTTGCTGCAGTGTTTGCTTGATGAACTATTTTAGGTACGTGTCCTTCTTCAGTAAGATCCTCCAAGACTTGATCAAACAGTTCTATCTGTTTCCTGTTAAATGAATCTGAAGGCTTACTTGCAACTGCAAAATGTGTGAACACGCCCTCTAATTGAAGTCCTGATTCAGAAATATAACTAGCCAAATCAACAGCTTTATTTGGTCTAACCCCAACCCTATGCATACCTGTATCCACCTTGAGATGCACAGGAGCGTCTTCTTCAGCTGCTTTAGAAAAGGCATCAACTCCAACTTTTGTATAGATTGCAGGTCGAATTGCACCAAGTCTCACAACTTCTTCCATTTCGTTCGGTCGAGGCTCTGAAAGTATGAGAATCGGAGCTTTCACACCTTCTTTCCTTAAAGCTGCTGCTTCTTCAACAAAAGCAACAGCAAGCCATGTGGCGCCTGATGTTAAAACTCGTTTGGCGACTTCAACCGCACCATGTCCATACCCATCAGCTTTTACTACAGCGCAAAGTTCAACAGAATCATCTAATAGATCGCGAAAAATAGACGTATTTTTTGAAATTATTTCTAAATCAATTTCAGCCCAAGTCGGTCTCATCAGCATCTCCAAGGTCAACATCTAACCCTAAATCAACAAGAGTTTGTATTAAAGAACTAACTAGATCAGTTGCAACAACACCTGTGGAACTCAATCGATTCAAAAGCTGACCGTGGACATAAGCACCTGCAGCTGCCGCTTCAAGCAGATCTGCTCCCCTTGCCAAAAAAGCTCCAATAATCCCTGCCAAAACATCACCCGAACCGGCTGTAGCCAAACGTTGATCTCCAGAATTTATAACCCGAGTCTTTCCATCCGGGTCGCAAACAACTGTGGTCGGTCCCTTCAAAAGAACAACCGCTCCAGTTTCCTCTGCACACTTTCTCACTGAAGTAATACGATCTGGGGATGGTCTCTCACCCATGATTTTTTCAAATTCACCTTCATGAGGTGTAAGAATCAGTTGTCCATTTTTTGGAAAATCATCCTTCTTGAACGCATAGAGGGCATCACCGTCAAGCACTACAGGGCATTTAACCTCCTTAATTAAAGATTTTAAACCATTAAGCAATTCTTGATTCCGACCTAAACCAGGACCAATTACAAATGATCTAAATCGATTAACTTCATTTTCGTCTATCGAAAAATCTGTTTGTAAAGGAAAATAAACTGCCTCTAAAGGTAATTCAGAAATTTCAACTTCAGGTGATGAAAAACGAATATAACCTGCTCCAGCTCTCTGTGCTGCATTAACAGCTAAAATGGCAGCTCCTTCCATTCCTTTCGAACCAGCAATCACCCAACAAGCTGATTTCCATTTATGTGATTCATTCGGTCGTGACGGGATCCACTCATTTACATCAGCGCTAGTAACCAGACCACACGATAAAGAAGATGTCTCCAAACCAATATCGACAATTTCTAACTCTCCACTTAAGCAAGCACCTTCCGAAAGAAGATGTCCGGGTTTAAGTGCGTTGAACGTCAATGTTTTTTTTGCCTTAAATGGTTTACCCAAAGCGCAACCTGTGTCTCCATCTACTCCTGATGGAATATCCACGGATAATACAGTTGAATTTGTTTCAGGCGCTTCATAAGGTCTCTTTAAACCAGTCCCGTATGCAGCATCAATTACCAGATCAACTTCAGGTAAGTTTTCTGGAGTTTCATCAGCATTAATAAGATTGACGCGCACCCCTCTTCTCTGCAATCTTCTGGCCGCTACTTTTCCATCCTCTCCGTTAGAACCCTTTCCTGCAACCACAATGACTCTTCTACCGTAAGCACCACCAAGTTCTCTGAGTGCTGAACGCGCTACAGCTGCTCCAGCCCTTTCAATTAGAACTTCGGTCGAGTATGGAGATGATCTATCGATCTCTCTTATTTCGTCTATATCTGCAATTGGAATCAAAATAAACTACTTTCAGTTCAAAACTCACAAAGCAACCACTGTTGCAAAAGCTAAATGGTCCGTATGAGTAATTGAGAGTTCCCAACGAGTAACCCCTGCTTCTTCTGACCGCGTAAATGCTTTCCCGTGCAAAAACAAGGTTGGTTTGCCAGAAGATTCACGTACGACTTCAATGTCATACATAGGCATCGCTCCTAGACCCAAGCCCAAAGACTTGAGTGTTGCTTCTTTAACAGCAAATCTACCCGCATACCTTTCTGCGGGGTCTCCAGCTTTTTCCGCATATTCACGTTCTGAAGGTCTAAAAAGCCTAGAGACTATATTGGGTGTTCGTAAAAGAACCTTTCGAAATCTCTCTACTTCAACCAAATCAACTCCAATTCCTATCACTTTAAAATCTCCTATTAAACATCAGTTAAGTCCTCTTAAACTTTCAGCAATCGAATCAATCGAATCAATCAATAAATGTTCGATACTCTGCTCTACAAGAAAATCATCCCTAAAAGATGGCTCCGTTTCACGAACAGCATCCTGAATGGCTCCGTAACGGTTGTGGTAACCCTGTAATACTTTCTTTATTTCTTGAACATTCAAATTCTTGCATAATACGAGGTGGAGCAAATTTATCCCAGTAGTTTCACCGTCTTTCACTTCAGGAATTAACAAAATCGTTCTCTGATCTCTCAATCCTTTGGTCAACAAAACTTTTTTACTGGCTGCTACTCGGTGCTTCGTCCCTTTTAGTTCTATGTCTCTTTCAGTCCTCGATTGAATACCTAATGAGACACCACTCCGGTCAATGATAGTCAAATTGGAATTTTCATGGTCCAAACCACTTATCCGGTAGCGAGTGTGCCCTATAACCTCTTCAACTGCCGTGTCTAAGCTAACTAGAAGTTTTAAAGTCTCATAGCTAAGAGCATCTCGTGAAGTTCCTGCACCCAGTACTTCCTTAACTAAGGGCACTTGCAAAAGATTTTCATCACTTCTAGAAATCCCAACGGTAACAGTCTTAGCCTGGTGCTTTATAGCATCAACTGGTCTTGTTAATTCTTCAATAGCTGATACAAGAGTTTTAGCTAATTCATCGATAACCAGAGATGGTGTTCCTACTCTTCCAAACTCAATTTGATAAACATCAAGTGGCACTTCACCAAGAGAATAACGCAAAAGTGAAGCTAGACGAACTGAAGTTGATGCCTCTAAGTGACCATTTAAACGACCATTCCTCAACTCATCAAAAAAGAAATTTGCAACTTTCAAAATATCTTCACGTAAGTAGTCAAATAATTCGTCATTTGAGAAAACACTCTGTTCAGTAATACGATCGTTCGTGAGCTTTTCTATTGCTGAGTGCGCTACACGTAAAGGATGAGCTTGACTATCAATAGAGCAAGCAGCCTCATACCCAAAAAGATGTCCGGCCATAGTGGAAAGAATGAAAGCCAAATCGTGATGTGTACTTGGAACGGAAATCACGTCAAGTGCCTCCGGGAATTTACTGGGTGAAGCATCTGTTATTACCACAGGTGACGCTTTATGTGCTCGAAAAATAGCTACCTCCTTAGCTATATCATCGATTATGGAATCTTTGATTCCATTGGCACAGACAAGAATCATGGGTTCTGAAGAAAGATCTATGTGTTTTTTGTCTTCAATTACATCTGAAGCAATTGACTTATAACAAAGTTCAGACAGTTTTATTCTAATCTCTTCTGCTGCCACAACATTTCTTCCACTTCCTACTATTGCCCAATGACGGTGTGGTGGTGCAAGCCGATTAGCCAAGCTCGAAATATGTTGGCGGAGTTTCAGTAACTCTTTCATCGCTTTAGGTAAAGAATTAAGCGCATCAAGAATTTCTTCTTGCCTTGAACTGATGTGTGGAGAAAGAACGTCAGATAGCGAGAAGGCTAAAAGATAGCCTGCCGCCACTTGACTATAAAATGCTTTTGTAGATGCGACACTCATCTCTATATCACGTCCATCAGATGTGTATAAAACTCCGTCTGCGCGATCAGTCAAATCACTGTTTCGACGATTTACTATCGCTATCACTTTCGCGCCTCTAGCTTTAACTAATTCGACTGTCCTATTAGTATCCGTCGTGGTTCCTGACTGGCTAATCGCAACTATAAGTGTGTCAGACATGTCTGATGATAAATCAAATGCCGAAAGTTCAGTAGCGGGTGTAGCTTTAACGCTTATATCTGTTTCAATTAATTGAGTCGAGATCGAATTCGCTACAGCTTTTCCAGCTACAGCAGCTGTTCCTTGTCCTATAACTACAATTCTCTTTATTTTTCCTGACTTTAAATGCAGTTTCAATTCATCTGAAATAGTCTCATTGCCTAATCTGACAACAAAATTCCCACTGTCAGCATCTTTAACTAAACGTCCCCTAAGAGTTGACTCTACAGATGAAGGTGACTCTTCAATTTCCTTCAACAAGTAATGTTTGTATGAACCTCTGTCTATATCTCTCGTACTTATCTCAGTTTGTGAAAGATCTTGTTCATACAGGTCAATTTTTTCAGAAGCATAAGATTTTCTTACTAAACCTTCGAGAGTTCCTGCCGAATGTATATCTAATTCAACTACCTGTCCCTTTTCGGTAGATCCGCTGAACATTTCTTCACCATCTACTCTGAAATATGTATTTGTCAATTCGACTAAACCATATGGTTCACTTGCGACCAGATAGACATCTTCAGCCATACCGACATAAAGAGCCTGACCGCTTCCTTTAACTGCTAGGAAAATATTTTCAGGTTGAGAAACATCTACCCCTGCAATTGCTACTGACCCTTCAAAATCTCTTACTGTCTTAGCAAAAGACTCTTCCGTTGTAATTCCAGATTTCTTGTTTCTATTCCAGATTTCAGGTACAACTCTGGCATCTGAAGTAATCCCGTTGGGAATCTCTAATTCCATACTTGCAATTAGATCCGCATAGTTGTCGATATCACCGTTTTGAACGATAGTTACAAATGAATCATCTTTAGAGCTTGATTCCACGGGATGGGCATTTGGTTCAGAAATTAGACCAACACTAGCCCATCGAGTATGACCGATTACATTTGCTTTTACTTTCTGTCCAGTTAGACATTTAGCTAATAGATCATCTTGAACTATCAATTCTCTTAACGACTTTGTATTGTCTCCTAAGTCACCGATCTCAGAAGCGATTTTATACACAAAGAGCAGCGAACCATTTGAGGATTTTCTAATTGCACCTGAACGAAATAATGGATCGTTTAATCGATCTCTGGGTATTTCAGTATCGCTCAGGTTATGATCCCAAACCAAAATCTGTAACCCGGCAGAGTCTCTCCCACGCACTTCTAGTCGATCTAATCCTGAAAGTGCCTGCTGTGTCGACAACAAAACCGAAAAACCTTGACTGCTGGGCTCAAACTTTTTAGACACTAAATCAACTACACATCTATATGAACCAATCCTGTCATTCTTTATCGACCATACGAGATCGCGTATTCTGGTTACAAAGCTATTTAAGGTCTCGACATCATCAGAAGAAAAAACTGGTGGCGTCTCAAGATTTGAAAAAAAGCCAGAAATTCGTTCCAAATTTTTCTCAATTTCAGATACTAGACCTTCGTTTTGGAATAAAGCCAAAAAACCTGGCAAACCCTTTAATTGAGAATTGACAAAATCCAAGGACTCCACTTGTTTTTTCAAAACTATTAAATCTTCTAACGAAAGGGAGTTGGCAATCGAATCTAAAAGGTCATTAAATTTCATCAAATCAGGCACTTCTCGACTGGAAGGTCGCCGCAATACAGCGATTATGCCGCACATATGTCAACCTTCCTTTCTCTCAAGAACTGAAAATATAAATAAAAACAATTCGTATTAATTCTACGATGTCTTTTTCAAGTGTTGTTCGCGGCTGCAGATAGCAACCGGTCTTTCCGCTTTATTATGTTTGAAAGGTGTTCCGCAACATCACTCGCTAAATCAGAGTTCAGGGTTTCAACCATCACTCTTACCAAAGATTCTGTACCCGATGGTCTTACTAAAACTCGCCCGCCATTTCCTAATTCCATAGAGGCAACATTGACTTCATCTGTCACTTCTTCGACAATCTTTTTTGGATTATTTTCCACAAAAACGTTTATCAAAACTTGGGGAACTTTAGAGAAAAATGTTGATGCATCAATTGGGAATTTCTGCTTTCTTAGCAAAGCCAACAAAGTCTGAACACTGGTTAATACACCATCACCTGTAGTTGATAAGTCTCTGAAAATAATATGCCCGGACTGTTCCCCTCCTAACACCCAATTGTTTGTTTCTAGCGCTTCCAAAATGTTTCTATCGCCTACAGGTACTTCATGAAGCGGTATTCCCAAATCAGAAAAAGCATTTCTCATACCCAAATTAGCCATTGGTGTAATTACTACAGATGAATCTTTCAATAGCCCACTACCAAGCCTGTCCTCAGAGCAAATAAATAGCAAATAGTCACCATCCAGTATGGAACCATCAGGCAATGCCGCAATAACTCGATCACCATCTCCGTCAAATGCAAAACCTATGTGAGAACCACTAGATGATACTTTTTCGCTTAAATTTTCAGGATTATTACTGCCACAATTTTGATTAATATTCTTACCGTCTGGATTAGAACTAACTTCTAAGACAGTTGCTCCGAGTTCTTCAAATACTATTGATGCCTTATTTACCGTTGCACCATTAGCGCAATCTAAGACAACATTGAGGCCAGTAAAAGAACCTGGTTTAGCACTTGAGATTAATGAATTAATCCAACGGTTGTCATTTACGTCTTCTAGATCTAACCCCTCAATTGTGTGATTCTTACGCTGTTCATTTTCCCAATCAATTTGAATCAAATCTTGGATCGCATCAGAAATTTTTAAACCACCTAAGCCAAAAAGTTTCACACCATTATCCGACCAAATATTGTGAGAAGCTGAAATTACTGCTCCACCTGCATTATCTACTTTGGCAGCGTGTGCGATCTCTGGAGTTGGAGCTACACCAAGAGAAATAACTTCAACACCACTGCGATTTAAACCTTCATTTAAAGCTCTAGCTAGGGTTAGGCTCGATTCTCTTGTATCACGCCCTAAATAAACTTTTTTGGTGTTTAAATATTTGGCTGATGCGATACCTAAGGACAGAACTTTTATTTCGTCAATATCGCGGCCTACATGACCACGTACTCCATCCGTACCGAAAACTAGATCCATTACCTAATCGTAAGGGATAAATATGTCCCTATGTTGTCGTTAACGCTTTGAATACTGAGGAGCTTTTCTTGCTTTTTTCAAACCGTACTTCTTCGACTCTTTCTTTCTAGAATCTCTTGTCAAAAGACCAGCTTGTTTCAGCGATTTGCGCCTCTCTGGGTCTATTTCTTCTAACGCGCGTGCAATTCCCAAACGAAGTGCACCAGCTTGACCACTTATGCCCCCTCCATTAAGAGTTGCATCAATGTCGTAAATGCCCTCACTACCCGTAACTCTCAAAGGCTCCATAAAAATTAATCGATGCGTTTCAGAAGGAAAATACTCATCTGCTGTTCTGCCATTAATCAAAATACGACCTGAGCCCTCACGAAGACGAACTCTGGCAACAGACTCTTTACGTCTGCCAGTCGATTGAATCAAAAGTTCTGTCATCTTTTTCTCTCTCCTAAATTTCTTTGAGCGAAAGACCGCTATCTTCGAGACAAGCAGTTATCTGCTCAAGGGCCTTAGGTCCTATCTTCGGTATTCCTAAAATTTCTTCACTACTATGATTTATAAGTTCTTCTACAGTTGAAATTCCATTTGCGACGAGATTATTTAGAACTGCACTAGTTAAACCTAAATTCTCCAGGGAACCACTTTCTGGAACTTCGCCATCCCCACTTTCAGAATGATCTAATTCAATTGTTTCTTTAGAAGGGCTTGAGTCTTCTAGAACTGTTGGTTTTGGTTCAACTGGTTTTTTCTCTTGCGGTCCTCGCAACCTCGTGTGTTCTAACTCCAATGGTTGAGGCTTTTGAGCATCATGAGGATGATCCCCACCGCTATAGATTTTCAACTTGGTCAACATCTGACGACCTAAACGGTTCTTAGGTAACATCCCTCCGATTGTTATTCTTAATGCCTCTTCAGGTTTTTCTGCCAACAAATCTCCATAAGATTTGGTTTTCAAACCTCCTGGATAACCAGAATGACTGTAAACAGTTTTATCAGCTCTCTTTGAACCTGATAAAACAACTTTGTCTGCGTTGACAATTACGACATGGTCTCCTGTGTCTTGATGAGGAGTGAAAATCGGCTTGTGTTTTCCTCGTAATATCTTCGCGACTTCAGAAGCAAGACGACCCAAAATAAGACCATCGGCATCTACAACGTGCCACGCCCTCTGGATGTCACCTCTTTTTGGTGTATATGTAGACACAAAAATACCTCTTGCTTTTGAAATAAATAAAACGGTAAAACTTTTTGGGTTTATCAAAAACTCATAACCCAGCTATTTAACGATACGGTGCGTCTGTCTGCCCAGCAACCCAGATTAAAGGAGAGTATGAAAATCTTTTAGTACTTCACCGATTGAAGAATCAAACCGTGTGGAGGAGCTATTCCACCTGCTGCTTGTCTATCAGAAAGAGAAATTATTTCAGGCATAGCATCGCACGGAATCTTACCTAAACCGACATCTACTAAAGTCCCAACAATTGATCTAACCATTTGATGACAGAAAGAAGAGGCACAAATCTCAAAGAATAAATCAGTTTCACTTGGACAACT
This sequence comes from Actinomycetota bacterium, assembly GCA_002721755.1. GTDB lineage: Bacteria > Actinomycetota > Acidimicrobiia > Acidimicrobiales > MedAcidi-G1 > MedAcidi-G1. The sequence continues at coordinate 8,623 of PBLL01000026.1, read as the reverse complement.
CCAACCCGCGGAGTTAACACTACGGACTAATGAAGTAATTTCTCCTGACTTAAGCTTAGGTTTTTTACAAAAAGAACTAAAATCATGCTCTCCAATTAAGTAGTTAGATGCTTTCTGCATCGAATCGATATCTAATGAGTTGGCAATGTGCCATGCTCGGTCTACCAAAAATGGATCAGAATCCCGACTATTTAAAATTCGATAAGAGTAAGTTCTGGAAATAGCACTAAATCTCGCATCAAACTCTTTATCTACAATTTCTAAATCAGTGAACAATACCGCTGGTCCAATTTGACTATTAACGGATAGGAACAGTTTTTCTAGTGAAATTTCATCAGGTATGTCAAAACTAATAACTTGCCCTACAGCATGGACACCTTTATCAGTTCGTCCGGCACATGCCACATTGACAGACTCACCTGCTACAAGAGTAATTGCCTTGTTTAATTCTCCAGCGACACTTTTCACGCCGGGATTATCTGCGAAGCCATGAAAGTCAGCTCCATGATAAGCGACTCTCGCCCTTAATCTCATTTGACTGAATAATTCACTAATTAAAGAAAAAAATTATTAGACAAGTTCTATACGAGCCATTGGGGCATTATCACCATGACGTGGATCAACTTTTATGACTCTGGTGTATCCACCAGCTCTATCTTGATACCTAGGCCCTATCTCATCAAAAAGTTTTTTCGCCATCTCACGGTCTCTAAGAAAAGAAACTACTTGTCTGTGATTATGAAGACCACCTTTTTTGGCTTTGGTTATGATCTTTTCAGCTACCGGCCTCAAAGCCTTTGCTTTAGCTTCAGTAGTAGTAATTGCCTCTGCTGCTATAAGCGAGGCAACCAGATTTGCCATCATTGATTTTTGATGTGAAGAACTACCTCCGAAACGTCGACCTTTCTTCGGTGTCGCAGGCATTCCTAACCCCTAACCCTCAATGACAAACCTCTGGCGTTTAGCTTCTCATATATTTCATCTAAAGACTTCTGACCAAAGTTAGTAATCGTCATCAAATCTTCAGCAGATTTTTCTAATAGCTGTCCAACAGTGTCAATTTGAGCTCTCTTAAGACAATTACGTGGTCGTTCAGATAGCTCTAGTTCCTCAATCTGCAAATCAATATCAGGTGAAATAGTTTCAGGAGATTCAGCTTCTGTGAGTTCTAAACTTTGCACCTCTTCTTCAGCAAGACTCTCAACTAAACCTATTAATGATCCTAAGGTCTTCCCTGCTGAAGCTAAAGCATCTCTTGGCGTCAAAGAACCGTCAGTCTCAATTTTCAAAATAAGCTCATCGTAATCAGTTGACTGGTCAACACGAGTATTTCCTACTTCAAAAGAAACTCTACGAACTGGCGAGAAAAGTGCATCTACTGGAATAACTCCAATTACACCATCGCCAATAGTTCTGTCCGAAGACAAATACCCAACACCTTTTTCTACTGTTACTTCAAAACTCAAATTAGCTTTTGAATTCACAGTAGCTATGTGCAAGTCAGGGTTAATAACGTCGACTTCTGAATTGGTAGCAAAGGATTCACCTGTAACCTGCTGTGGACCTACGACATCCACTCTTATTGTAATTGGCTCATCGCTTTCAGTTTGGAAAACCAAATCCTTTAGGTTCAAAACTATGTCCGTTACATCTTCAACTACACCATCAATTGTTCCAAACTCATGTAATGCATCATCAAAACGAATCTGCGTAACTGCTGAACCCGGTATGGAAGACAAAAGAGTTCTTCTTAAAGAATTACCCAACGTTTGACCAAAACCTGGCTCCAATGGACCTATAGAAAACTGAAGACAATTATCGCCTAACTCAGACGAATCTAATTCTTCTACCTTGGGTCGCTGCATCACCAACATTTTTCTCTCCCTATCTTTACTTTTTTGGGGTTTAAAACCCAGAATCTCTACTTGCTATACAGCTCAACAATGAGCTGTTCACGAACCGGAATATCTATCTGATCACGTGATGGTAAATCCATGACAGTGAATTCATGATTATCATCATTTACTTGAAGCCAAGCCGGTGCTTGTCTGTCAAGAACATCGACATTCCATTGAATTAAAACCATTTTGCTAGCCTTTGGTCGAAGGCTAACTACATCCCCCTTACGCAACCGATAACTAGGGATGTCAACTCTTTTCCCATTGACATCAAAATGACCATGATTAACCAACTGTCTTGCTTGTGGTCTGGTTGCAGCAATTCCTGCCCTATATACAGCATTGTCTAAACGAAGTTCTAAGAATTTAAGCATATTTTCACCTGTGACACCTTCACGTCGACTGGCTTCTGCATAAATGCTACGAAACTGTTTTTCAGATAAACCATAAGAAAGTCTCGCTTTTTGTTTCTCTTGCAACTGAAGTAAGTACTCCGAGGGATTACCTCGACGTCGCGATCTGCCGTGATCACCAGGTGGATAAGGTCTTTTATCAAGAGCAGCTACTTCCCCTTTTGTGCCGAAAATATTTGTTCCTAATCGACGAGAAATTCGAGCTCTGGGTCCTGTATATCTAGACATCAGACTCTCCTCCGTTTCGGTGGTCTGCATCCATTATGAGGAACCGGCGTCACATCTTTGATACCTGTTACTTCTATACCAGTATTTTGGATAGTCCTTATTGCAGTTTCACGACCAGAGCCAGGACCCTTTACAACAACATCTACTTTTCGAACTCCGTGTTCGATAGCTCGAAGTGCAGCCTGTTCTGCTGCCATCTGTGCAGCAAAAGGAGTTGATTTCCGCGAACCTTTAAAACCGACATTTCCAGATGATGCCCAAGCAAGAGTATTTCCAGCCCTATCTGTAAAAGTAACAATAGTGTTATTAAAAGAACTTTTTATGTGAGCAACCCCATGAGGCACATTTTTCCGTTCTCTTCGACGAGAACTCGACGTAGCCATTACTTAATCACCTTTTTCTTATTAGCAATTATTTTTCTTGGCCCCTTACGAGTTCTAGCATTGGTATGAGTGCGCTGCCCTCTTACAGGCAATCCGCGACGATGTCGGATACCTTCATAACAACCGATGTCCATTTTCCTTTTTATATTCTGAGAGACTTCGCGACGAAGATCGCCCTCCACCATTAGTTGTTCATCAATAAAAGTACGTATCCGCACGACTTCATCGTCACTAAGATCTTTCACTCGAGTCGAAAAGTCCACACCCGCAGCTTCACAAATATTTTCTGCAACAGTCCTGCCTATACCATGCAAATAGGTAAGAGAAACTACAACACGCTTTTCTCTTGGAATATCTACACCTGAAATACGGGCCATAGTTATCTCCTAACCCTGTCTCTGCTTATGCGGTGGATTAGAACAAATCACACGAACACGACCATGGCGTCTGATAACTCGACACTTGTCACACATTTTTTTAACACTTGTTCTAACTTTCATAATTTTCTATTACTTATACCTGTAAGTGATTCGACCCCTTGTCAAATCATAAGGAGTTAATTCAACCTGAACACGATCACCAGGAAGTATACGAATGTAATGCATTCTCATTTTTCCTGAAATATGAGCCAACACTTTGTGCCCGTTTTCTTCCAGTTCAACTTTAAACATCGCGTTAGGCAACGGTTCTAGAACCGTCCCTTCCATTACAATCGCATCTTCTTTAGATTTCGTCAGGACTACACTCCTAAAAATATTTATAAATCAAAACTCAAAAAGCTCTCTACCTATTGGACAACACAGTAAAGAGCCGACTAATAACGCTACCGGAGAGCTAGGTAGCGTCCAACCCCTAAAAGGTACTGAATTTAATTCAATTTTCACTAATTATCCCGTCAATTACACCCTTTAAACGAGAAAAAACCTCATCTTCAGGTCCTAACCCGCTAACAACCACTAAATTATTTCGATCTTCAAACCATTCCAAAAGTGGAGTTGTCTCATTTTCATATATCTCAAGTCGACGTCTTATAGCCTCTTCTGTGTCATCTGCTCTAGACCTATCCAACATTCTCTGCGTCACTTCACTAACGGGAACTTCTAAATTTATAGCAAGGTCTAATTTCAATCCTTTAACAAGTAGCTCTTCTTCTAAAGCCTGAGCTTGTGAAGCTGTTCGTGGATACCCATCCAAAATAAAACCGTTTTCTGAGACATCATTCATTCCAATACGCTGAGCAACAATTGCATTAATTATTTCATCAGATACAAGATCACCTGCATCCATTATCGCCTTTGCTTTCTGACCTAATTCAGTTTGCGATTCAACAGCTGCACGTAGCATGTCTCCTGTAGAAATATGAATCACACCATACGATTCACCTAGTCTCAAGCACTGCGTTCCTTTACCAGATCCTTGTCGACCAAGAATTACTATACGCAGATTTTCCATTTCCTATCCTTGAAGCAAAAACTACTTCAAGAAACCCTCGTAATTCCTCATTGTTAATTGAGAATCGACCTGCTTCATTGTCTCTAAAGCAACGCCTGAAGCAATCAATATAGATATACCAACGAAACCAAAACCACTTGCACCAGAAGAAGAAGAACCGACACCCGAAGTTGTATCCAGAAAGACATTTATAAGAATTGATGGTATAAGTGCAACTGCTGCCAAAAACAAAGCTCCTGGAAGAGTGATACGTGACAAAATCTTTGCCAGGTATCTTTCAGTTTGATATCCCGGACGAATACCAGGCACAAAACCACCCTGTTTTCTAATCGTGTCTGCCTGACGAACCGGATCAAAAGTTATAGCAGTATAAAAATACGCAAAACCAACCACTAATAAACCTGTTATTGCAAAGTAAAAGACATTATCTGGCTGAGCCAGATTATTATCTACCCAACTTCTAAAACCATCCCAAGGTAAGGCTGCCGCTATAAGTACAGGCAAATAAAGAATAGAGGATGCGAAAATTATAGGTATAACTCCCGATTGGTTGACCTTTAGTGGTATGTAGGTATTTTGACCTCCATACATTCGACGTCCCACAACTCGTTTTGCAAATTGAACAGGTATACGGCGTTGACCCTGTTCTACAAAAACTACTGTTGAAATAATCGCGATCAGCACAGCCAGAACAACGACTAGGGCAACTACACCATTTTCAGCATGTATTAGAGACCCTTGAGCTGGGAAACTACTGATAATTGAGATCATTATCAAAATAGACATACCATTCCCAATCCCTTTTTGAGTAATAAGCTCCCCCATCCACATAAGCAGAGCTGTGCCTGCGGTTAATGTCAGAACCACAACACTGACTGTTCCAATATGGAAATTCGGGAGAAGATTAGCGCCAGAAGAACCACTAATTGAATTACCACTGTCATTAAACAAAAATGCAAAACTCGTTGATTGAATAACTGCAATGATTACAGTCATATACCTTGTCCACTGAGTGATTTTTCTCTGACCAACCGCACCCTGCTGTTGCCATTGCTCTATTCGAGGGACAACAACACCGAGAACCTGCATAATAATTGAAGCGGTAATATATGGCATTACCCCCAGAGCAAAAACAGCAAAACTAGTTAGTGACCCTCCTGAAAAAAGTTGCAAAAACGCTAAAACACCACCCTGATTAGCCCTATCTCTCAAGAGTTGTACCTGTTCAACATCAATGCCCGGTGCTGGGACAAAAGCACCGATCCTGTACAAGAGAATCATTAAAAGAGTAAATAATATCCTCTTCCTTAAATCTCCTACACGGAACATATTCAACATGCTCTTAAGCAAGGACTTCTCCGTTCATAAATAATTCCTTTTTAAAAGTCAACATCACCGATTTGTTAAAGCATTACCTTTAGCAGCTGGTCTTATAGAGAATGGTAGATCTAATTTCTCTACAGAACCACCCGCACTTGTTATAGCTGATTCCGCAGAAGCAGAAATTGCATGTGTACGAACAGTTACAGCACGTTTAATTTCACCTCTGCCTAGTACTTTGACTAAAGATTTTTTAGCAATCAGACCTCGATCATATAAAATTTCAGGTGTAATTTCTGTGAGTCCAGACTCTTCGATAGTGTCCAAATTAACGGCTTGATACTCAACTCTAAATGGATTATTAAAACCTTTTAATTTAGGAATTCTCTGTGCAAAAGGCATCTGGCCACCCTCAAATCCCGCAGGAACTTTGCTACGTGCTTTCTGACCTTTCATCCCTCGACCAGCTGTTTTACCACCTTTACCTGCAATACCTCGAGCCACTCGTTTTGCACGACGTCGCGAACCAGGTGCTGGAGTCAAATCATGAACTTTCATATCAATTAACCTCCTGTACCTCTACCAAATGAGGTACTCGAGCTAGCATTCCTCTTATTTCAGGTCTATCAGGAAGAGTGTTAACTCTACCTATCCTTCCTAAACCGAGAGCTCTGAGAGTTCCACGTTGTTTAGGTTTCGTTCCAATACACGACCTAGTTTGTTTCACACGTAATTGTGCACCAGAATTATCACTCATCGTTACTCTCCAAAGAATCAGTCTCTGAAATTTCAGGTTTTCCTATTCCTGCTTCAGATCTCTGGTATGAATCTAAAAGAGCTTTTGGGACGAAATCTTCAGCAGAAATTCCTCTCATAGCTGCGATTTCATCAGGTCGTCGAAGACCTTTAAGACCTGCAATAGTAGCCCTAGCAACATTAATATGATTCGCCGAACCTAAAGACTTGCACAATACATCCTGTATGCCAGCCTCCTCTAAAACAGCGCGAGCGGCTCCTCCTGCTATAACACCAGTACCAGGAGCTGCCGGCTGTAGCAGAACACGCCCTGCACCCATCACACCCTCAATGGTATGAATAATAGTACTCCCCGCCATTGGAACAGAAAAAACATTTCGTTTAGCTTCCTCAGTGCCCTTTTGAATCGCTAAAGGCACTTCTTTTGCTTTTCCATAACCCAAACCAACTCGACCAGCTCCATCTCCAATCACAACAAGTGCTGTAAATGAAAACCGTCTACCACCCTTTACGACTTTCGCTACACGATTGATATGGACCACTCGAGATTCTCTAAGAGGAATAGTTTCATTTGATGTTTCAACACTCATCAGAACTCCAATCCTTCTTTTCTAGCTGCATCCGCCAAGGCGGCCACACGACCGTGATAACGATAACCACCACGATCAAAAACAACTTTTCTTACACCCACTTCATTAGCTCGATTTGCAAGTTCACGTCCAACTTCTGTTGCTGCATTAATGCCTCGAATTCCAGTTGCAATACCATCTTGTTGTGTGGAAGCAGAAACTAAAGTTTCACCTGCCTCATCATTGATCAGTTGAGCAGAGATATGTTTGCTCGATCTAAACACAACTAGTCTAGGTCGGGTTTCCGTTCCAAAAACTGATTTACGTATTCGTCTATGTCGCCGAAGACGACCAGATCTCCTATCAGATTGAATACTCACTTCGCCGCCTTTCCGGCTTTACGGGCTACATACTCACCCACGTATCTAATACCTTTTCCTTTGTAAGGTTCAGGTTTCCTATAACTTCTAATATTCGCAGCCACCTGACCAACAACCTCTTTATTAATACCGGAAACAATTATCCGGGTTGGCTCTGGCACCTCAAAAGTAATGCCTTCTGGTGCTTTCACTTGAACAGGGTGACTGAAACCAAGTTGCAATTCAAGACCATCGCTGCCTTTTTCTGCTGCTCGGTAACCAACTCCGACTATTTCAAGTTCTTTTTTAAAACCCTCAGAAACCCCGATAATCATATTGTTTACCAACGATCTAGTAAGTCCATGTAGGGCCTTATTTTTCCGATCGTCATTAGGTCTCTCAACTAAAATTTTGTCATCCTCTTGACGAACTCCTATTTCACCTGGAAGGTCTAAATCTAAAGATCCTTTGGGACCAGAAACTCCAACACTTCTACCTTCAATAGAAACCTGTACATCAGATGGGATGGAAATTGGTTCTTTTCCGATTCTCGACATTTTCCCCCCTCTCTTTACCAGACGTAACAGAGGATTTCGCCACCCATACGACGGCGACGAGCCTCCCTATCACTCATGAGCCCTTTACTGGTGCTCACTACAGCCACACCCAGTCCTCCAAGTACGCGAGGTATTTTATCTGACTTGGTATAAACCCTTAAGCCTGGTTTAGATACTCTTCTCAAACCACTTATAACCCGTTCCCGGGAGTCTGTATATTTCATTGTTATTGATAGGACATCACCTGTTGACTTCTCTGAAGTGCTTACATCAAAATCAGTAATGTACCCCTCTTCTTTTAAGAGGTCTGCAAGAGCAATTTTTTGTTTAGACGAAGGCATAACAACTCCTTCATGCATCGCTTGATTTGCATTACGTATACGAGTAAGCATGTCTGCTACTGGATCTGTCATTGTCATAATTGCCCTCCTCTCACCAACTTGATTTCGTTAAACCAGGTATCTCACCTGCTAATGCCATTTCGCGTAGACATACACGACAGAGACCGAAATCTCTATATACGGAACGCGGTCTGCCGCATCTCCCACATCTTGTATAAGCCCGAACTTTAAATTTCGGAGTTTTCTTTTGTTTGTTCACTAAAGCTTTTTTAGCCACTAGGAAGCCTCCACTCGGAATGGGAAACCAAGAGCTGTAAGTAAAGCTCTCCCATCCTTATCATCAGATG